>JAGODF010000060.1 GCA_017998375.1 Spirochaetota bacterium | reverse complement strand
CGGTACGAGAAGGCCGGATTAAGGAGGAAAATCATGACTGCGATGAAAACGGTAATATGCGTGATAGCCGTAGCCGTGGTATGCGTGGTATCGGGAACGCCGGCGATGGCGCAGATAGTCCTGGACCTGGAAGGCGGGCGGGTGTTTCCCGGATATAACGATGTCAGGATACCGGGGAACTCCGGCACGGAAATCTCGCTTTACGACGAGGTCGAGACGGATGCGGCGTGGTACGGGCGCCTGAGGGCGGGCTACCTGATCGAGGAGAGACACTTCGTATCGGTGCTGGCCGCGCCGCTCCGCGTGCGGGGGAGCGGCAGCGTGAACCGGGACGTCAGCTTCGACGGGACCGTATTCCCGGCGAACACGCCGCTGGAATCGACGTTCCAGTTCAATACCTATCGCGCAAGCTACCGGTACGATTTTTACAAAAGCGCGCGCGGGGTGATAGGCGCGGGTATCACCCTTCTTGTCCGCGACGCGTACATTGAGATCGAGGGGGGCGGGCAGTCGGCGAAGAATTCCAACCTGGGATTCGTCCCTCTTATCAACTTCCGCATACTTGGAATGTTCGTGCCGCAAATGGGCGCCCTCATCGAGGGAGATGCGCTGGCCTCATCGCAGGGAAGGGCCTTCGATATTTTCACGGGGCTGGTATTCCCGGTTACTCAGGGTATCACGGTAAAAGCGGGATACCGCTTCCTGGAGGGCGGCGCGGACAATGACAAGGTCTACACCTTCTCGCTGTTCCACTTCGCGGCACTCGGCGTGGAGGTGCGGTTGTAAATGGCATATTCATGCCAACGACTTTCACCCTCCCCCGTCCCCTCCCCTCAAGGGAGGGGGGCAGTGAGTGAATGAAGAAGGCGCGGATATATATCCGCGCCTTCCTGTCATGAATTAAGCACCACCAGGGCGTCGACGGCGACCGGCTTGTTCCCGGCAACGATGACTGGGTTGATATCGATTTCCGCGATGTCGGGATACTGCATTGCGAGGTCGCCCAGGCCCACGAGCGCCTTCACCAGCTGGTCGCGGTCCACCGCGGGGCTGCCCCGGAACTCGTCGAGCATGTCGCGGGCGCTGATCTCCTCGAGCATCTCCTCCGCGTCGAACTCCGAGAGCGGGGCCACGCGGAAGGAAGCATCTTTTAAAACCTCGGTGAAAATGCCGCCCAGCCCGAACATGACGCACGGCCCGAACTGCGGATCGCGTATCAGCCCCATGACGAACTCGCGGTCGCCGCGTACCTGCTCCTGGACGAGCACGCCGTCCAGCCCGATATCGTCCTTCCCCGTGATGTCGTCCCATGCCGCGCCCACCGCCTCCGCGCTGCCGAGGTTCAGCTTTACCATCCCCTTCTCCGTCTTGTGGAGCAGCCGTTCCGAGCAGCCCTTGAGCACCACGGGATAGCCGAACTCTTTCGCGAAGAGGAGAGCTTCCTCCCTGCTGCGGGCGAGCTTCTCGCGCACCGTGGAGACGCCGGCAGAGTGGATCAGCGACTTCGAATCATACTCCGACAGCGCTCTCTGCTTCCTTCCCATTGCCCTTGATATTATTTCTTTCATACGCGTGACGCTCCTTTTTCAAGAGATAGTTGTGCTGCTGGTGGGAAACCGCCAGCGCGCGGGTCGCCTCCTCCGGCGATTCGAAGACCGGGATCTGGTACTTCGAGCGGATGTGCAGTATCTTTTCTATTGCGTTGGGTATGTAGAGAGCGGCCGGTTTCTCGTAATGGCGGCACATCTTCACGAGCTCGATGATCGCCTCCAGCACCACGTCCTGCCACACGTTGGGTACGGGCAGGAGCCCGTCCACCTCGTCGGCGGAGAGGAGGATCTCGAAGATGTCGAGGAACATCTGCTTCGCCATGGCGGGCCCCAGGTCCACCGGGTTCTTCGCGTTGAAGAGCTGGCCGGTTTTCGCGAGCTTCGCCTGCGTCTTCTCCGAGAGGACCGCCATCTCCAGCCCGGCTTCCACGAGCAGGTCCGCCGCGATGCCGCCGAAGGCGCCGGAATTGGTGACCACGGCGATGCGGTTCCCCCGGAGAAGCGGCATGGTGGTGAAGATCTTCGGCATGGAGTGGAGCTCGCTGATCGACTTCAGCCGGATGATGCCCGCCTGGCGGCATGCGCTTTCGAAGATCACGTCGTTGTTCGCCATCCCGGCGGTGTGCGACATCGCGGCCTTCGAACCTTCGGAAGTGCGGCCCACCTTGAACGCGAGGATCGGCTTCCTCGTCTTCATCGCAGCATCCATCAGCTTCGAGCCGTTGCGCACGTTCTCGAGGTACATGCCGATCACCTCGGTGTTGTCGCTGTCGAAGTACTCGATAAGGTCCGCCTCGTCGATGTCCGACTTGTTGCCTATGCTGACCATCTTGTTGACCTTGCAGACGTCCCTGGTGAACGAGTCGAGCACCAGCACGCCTATGCCGCCGCTCTGGATGATGTATGATATCGTCCCCGGCGCCACGAAGCCTTCGCCGTATTTTTCCGGGATGAAGCCGTAGAAGCAGCAGAAGCCGTTGTGCGTGTTCAGCGTGCCGAGACAGTTGGGGCCGAGCAGCCGCATGCCGTAGTGCCTGAGGTACCCTTCCATTTCCGCCTGGAGCCTGTGGCCGTCACCGCCGGCTTCGGAAAAACCCGCGCTCTCGATGATGATGTTCTTTATTCCTTTTTCGCCGCAGTCGCGGACGATCTGCGGCACGTGCTGCGCCGAGAGAAGGATGACCGCCAGGTCGACGGTGTCGGGTATGTCGAGGACCGACGTGTATCCGGGGCAGCCGTGGACAGCTTCTCCCTTGCGGTTTACCGCGTAGACCCTGCCGTGGTAGTTGTTGTGCTTGAGCAGGTTGCAGATGGTCGCGGCCAGGTTCAGGAACGTGTTGGATGCGCCGATCACCGCCACCGATGAGGGGTTGAAAAAGGTTTCCATGGAGCGCCTCCCTGATATGGTAACATTGTAATCAATTGTGAACAGTGTTTACAATAAATGGGAGAATGCTCTTTCTGTCAATACAATCGATGCAATTTTGTTAAAAAAATATTATATGTGAATTATCATCAATGTGTAAAAATGTCGAGCAGTGAGTGCTTATTGATTATGTCTCAATAAAAAGAAGTTTTCCGAAGGATCAGGGCGAAATGACGCGGTTCGTGAAGCAATCAGCCTTTTTCGATGGAGTGTTTAAACAGCGAGGCGACGATGCCGGCGATGCGCTTGCGGTGGGCGAGGATTTCCTCCTCGCTCTTGTCCGGAGTGGAGCGGAAGATGGCCACGATGCCGGTGAGCGCTGCGAAGAGCGAGTGCGAGTAGAAACGCACGTCGGTGGCGATTCCCATCTTCGAGAAAAGGGCGTCGAACTGGTTGAGCAGTCCGCGCTCTATGTCGCTCAGCTTTTCGAACATCTCCGCGTCCACGGGCCCCTCCAGGAAGAAGTTGATCATCATCCTGAAATACTGGTCCTTCCGGCTGAAATACTCGATGAAGTTGTCGGCCATCATATCTATGGAAAAATCGTCCCTCCTTGAAATGAGCCCGCCCAGCTCCTCCTTGAACTGCGTGGTCCCGCGCGAGAACGACTCCAGGAAGAGCGACTTCTGGTCGGGGAAGTACCGGTATATGGCCGAGGCCGATATTCCCGCCTCCTTGGCGATGTCCCGCATGCTGACCTTGTGGAACGGCTTGGACGCGAAGAGCTTCTCCGCCGCGTCGACGATGATGTTCTTCCGGAGGCCCTTCTCCTTTTCCTTCAGGCGGGTGAAAGTGCCCTGGTTCTGTGATTTTTTTGCCGGCATGGGGAAATACTGGAAACCTGCACCGACGGAAAGTCAACCCTATTTCGGCATATGGAGCGGTTTCATGGCATTTTGCAGAGCCGTGTGTTGCCGGACTTCGCGTCGAATATCACCATCTCGAAAAAGCCCTTGCCCTGGTACCGGTTGTCTTTCACTACCAGCGATTCTGCGAGCGCTCCGGTGACAGTCATCGGTATACCAAGGTACGAGCGCTCGGAATAGCCGTGGATGTGGCCGAAGTACATCGAGTGGATCTTCTTCCGGTGGCGCTTCACCGTGGCGAGAAAATTATCAGATGACCTGGGCCAGAGTGAATGGAACGTCCAGCCGTCGGCCTCGGGCGGGAGATGGGAAAAGATGATGGAATCAGCACGGACGTTGTCGTCGATCCACTTCCTTTCGCGCGCGAGGAACATCCGGTTGGAGGTGTTGATACCGATGAACCTCCAGCGCCCGGCGTCGACCACCTTACGGAGGGCGCCGAAATGTTTCCGGAAGAGCCCAAGCGGCCTGTCGTGGTCGCCGGGCACCGCGGCCAGCGTCGCGGGATACCTGTCGAGATGCCGGAAAATGGCGCGGTATTCCGCGGCGGTGGCGTTGAGCGCAAGATCGCCCGCGACGATGAAGAGCTGGGGAGCGTGCTCCTTCCAGACCTTTTCCAGCATCGGTGGGAAGTTCCTCTCCCAGCCCTTCCGGCAGGCGGGATCGGCGAGGATGGCGATGGTGCGGACGCCTTCCACGCGGGAATATTTTTCCTTTAGAATTATCATCCTGTGCCGTGGAACGAAATGATTATCTGAAACAACGGCAGTATGGTGCGGAAAAAGAAGGCGCGTCAACTCAAATACGGAAAAAGGGGGGGGCGATACCGGCCTGTCGTCAGGAGGACGTTTCCAGTTTATTGCGGATACGCCCCTGGTACTCGACGATCTCGTTGCGCAGGATGTTCAGGTCCGCGATGCGGTCGTCCAGGTTCTTCAGATGGCCGCCGAGGAGCTCCATGAGGCGCTTGAGGACCACCTGGTTCGATTTCTGGATGGACCAGAGCGCCTCCAGTTCGTACATTTCGGAGAGGGTGAGCCCCAGGACCTTCAGCCGCTTGATGAGCTTCAGCCGGCGGAGGTCGTCGCCGGTGTAGATGCGCTTCCCCCCTTCCATGCGCTTCACCGAGTTCAGGAGCCCTATCTCCTCGTAGTAGCGTATGGTCCGCTGGCTCATCTCGAGGCTTTTCGCTATTTCGCCTATGGAGAGCTGTTCATCCGCGGCAGGCGCCTGTTCTTTTTTTTTCTTCTTAGATTTCATGTTCTGCCCGGCGCGGAAACGCATCCGCGCTTTCGATATCGTTCCGTCGGAGAGTGAAGGCGCGGATTCATATCCGCGCCTTCACGTCGCGTTATCACACTTTCGCGGGAGCCTTCGCGTACTTCTGCTTGAAGAGGTCGCGGAGCTTGTATTTCTGGACCTTGCCGCTGGCGGTCATGGGATACTCCTTCACGAACTCCCAGTACTTCGGGATCTTGTGGCGGGCGATCTTCCCGGTGCAGAACTCGACCATCTCCTCGGCGGTCGCGTTGACGCCGCCTTTGAGCTGGATGGCCGCCAGGACCTGCTCGCCGTACTTCTCGTCCGGGATGCCCACCACGTGGACGTCATTCACCTTCGGGTTCCTGTGGAGGAACTCCTCTATCTCGCGCGGGTAGATGTTTTCCCCGCCGCGGATGATCATGTCCTTGATGCGGCCGGTCACCTTGTAGTAGCCGTTTTCATCCACGGTGCCCAGGTCGCCGGTGTGGAGCCAGCCGTCGGCGTCTATGGCGGAGGAGGTGGCGTCGGGCATCTTGTAGTAGCCTTTCATCACGCACTCGCTGCGGGTGACTATCTCGCCCTGCTGGTTGACCGGCATCTCCTCGTTGGTGTCGGGATCGACGATCTTTCCCTCGATGTCGGGAAGGAGCCTGCCCACGGTGGAGACGCGCAGTTCCACGGGATCGTCGCGGCGGGTCATCGTCATCACGGGAGAGCTCTCGGTCTGGCCGAACGCTATCACCACCTCGGAGCAGTGCATCCGGGTGCGCACCTGGTTCATGGTCTCCACAGGGCACGGAGCGCCGGCCATGATTCCCGTGCGGAGCGATTTCATATCATACTTCTCGAATTCCGGGTGGGCCAGCATGGCGATGAACATGGTGGGAACGCCGTTGATGGCGGTGCATTTTTCCTTTTCAATGGCCTGCAGCGCCTTCAGCGGGTCGAACGACTCGAGGACCACCATGGTGGAGCCGTGGGTGACGCAGTTGAGCGTGCTCATGACGCAGCCGAAGCAGTGGAACAGAGGCACCTGGATGAGAAGTTTGTCCGAAGGGGTCATCCCCATCACGTCGCCCACCATCCGCGCGTTGTTGACGATGTTGTAGTGCGTGAGCATGACGCCCTTGGGGAAGCCGGTAGTGCCGGACGTGTACTGCATGTTGATAACGTCCCGCGTATCGAGCGAGCTCATGCGCGCGTCGAGCTCGGTAGTGGAGGTCTTTTTTCCCATCTCGACGACTTCGGGGAACTTGAACATGCCCGGGGTCTCGGTCCTCGTGCCGATGTAGACGACGTTTTTCAGCATGGGAAGCCCGCGGGAGGAAAGCTCACCCGGGTTGGCGTGCTTCAGCTCCGGGATGACCTCGTGCGCGGTGTCGTAATAGCTGGTGTCGCGGTACGTGTCCATCAGGACCAGCGTGGTGGAATCGGACTGCTTCAGGATGTACTCGAGCTCGTGCGACTTGTAGTTGGTGTTCACCGTCACGAGGACCGCGCCTATCATGCTCAGTCCGAACTGCATGTAGACCCACTCGGGGAGATTGGTGGTCCACACGGACACGTGGTCGCCCTTTTTCACGCCCAGGGCCATGAAGCCCCTGGCGACTTCCCTTGCCGCGGCGTAGAAGTCCTGGTAGTTCTGCCGTATGCCGAATTCGGGGTAGACGAGCGCGTCGTTCGCGGGAATTTCGGACGCCCGTTCCTTCAGTGCCTGGCCGATCGTTTTTTCGATGAATGATGACATTGCCGCCTCCGGATAATGTGATTGCGTTTACCACTTAACGTAAACTGGCAACCATATGGAGAGAGTGTCAGAAATTGTCAATAAAAAAACCCCTCCTGACGGGGAGGGGTTGCGTCATGCTCCGCAATACTAATATCAGATCTTGTAGATAGCCTCGAACTCAAGCCACATGTGGTTTTTCAGGATACCCATATCGGTGACATTGGAATAATCGATCTGGAAATCCTCGGTGAGGGAGCGTGCGTAGTTGAAACTGGAAGTGAATGACGCATCGCCATGGGAAAAGGAAATGCCGGCGTTGGCGCCCGCGTCGCTCCACCCGCTGCGGTCCATGTACGCGTTGTTGTAGTAGCCGATCCAGGCGCCCAGCGTGAAGGAGAATCCCTGGACTTCCATCAGTGCTTGAGATACCGCGAAATGGACATAGTAGTCCTCGTTGTTAGGAGTATCCGAGTCACTTTCCTCGACGTAGTAGTCGTAAAAGAGGGTGATCTTGGGATTGAGTACGGTCTTGTATCCCACAAACACGGATGCTTCAAGGAATGTGGGGTCGGGCGCGCCGGGGCCCGCCTCGTCGTAGAACGGATAGTGTACGTAGTAGAATGACGCGCCGACGGTTATCGTTTCGTTGAAGGTCTTCTCCCAGGACGCGCCGTAATCGAACTCGGTGATCGATTTCTGGAAATCCCTGTTGGCCTGCCTGTCTGGCGTGCTCACGTCTGACTGGATGAGGTAGTCCTCGGATATCGCGGAATATACGTAAAAGGTGAGCCCGGTGCCCGCGATCTCCAGCCCGGCGCCGAGCCACAGGACGCCGACTCCCTTGCCGTTCAGCTCTACGCCTCTCCACCAGTAGGTGCTGTTGTACGATACCGACAGCGGTATACTGATCGCTGACTCGGCTGTCGCGGGGGCTGGCAGGATAAAGCTGGCAGCGGTAAGCGCTGCCATGACAAGCAACAACGCGATAGATTTTTTCATTATATTTCTCCTTTCCGATAAGTTGAATAACAACCCTTTCTGCATGGTCGCTGAATACGGATATCCTGGCATGTAATTGATCAAATGTCCACCATAATCTCATGATGCGCGATGACCCGTTGGCATGTAATTACCTTAAAGTTTTTGCGTTGACCAGCAGGATGGTTGATCCTATAGTATACTGGCGATGCAGGGTCCGTGGTATCATTATCGGGGGAACATATGGGTAAATTATTACAAGTGGTGCTCGAGAAGTACAGTAAAAGCTCCTTCATCGTACAACAGAAGGCGAAGACGCTTCTCTATTTTACAATGGTCTGTTTCGGGCTGGTATTCCTCTTTCTCCTGATGCAGAATATCATGACCGACCGGCCTTTCCTTTCCCTGGTCAACGGGGTGATGTCCCTCATCCTTATGTTCCTCCTGATTTCGTTCATCCTGCTGCGTGTGGGGCTCTACGACGCGGCCGCGAACACCGTCGTTATCGGATCAGTTATAGCCCTCGGTATCCTGGTGAACTTCGGGACAATGGCCTACAACGAGGGCATCATCCTCACGAATTACCAGTTCATCATCTTCATTGTCTTTAGCGCGTTGTTCTGCACCCGGAGGATGGTGCTGGTGGTGACGCTGCTTGTTCTTGTGTTCAGCACCGCATCCTACATCCGGACCGACCTGCTGTCGGGCGCCGTGAAGACCGTCGCCATAGTCGATTTCACGTTCGAGGTGGGAATCATCGCCGCCATCAGCTACCTCCTTTTGCGCCTGATGGATACTACGATAGAGAAGCTCCAGGAGGAGATTAAAAACGAGGAGCAGCTGGGGCGGATACGGGCGCTTCTAGAGTCGGTGCGGGAGATCGCGGTGAAGCTCGCCGGATCGTCGGAAAACATGACCAGAACCTCACAGGGATTCTCCGAGAACGCGCAGAACCAGGCGGCGTTCGCGGAGGAGATCACGGCGACCATCGAGGAGATATCGGCGGGAGTGGAGAACGTGGCGAAGAGCGCGGAGTTCCAGTACGCGAGCATTTCCTCGTTCACGGGGCGGGCCGGCGAGCTCTCACGCCTCATCCAGGAGATGGAATCGAAGATCGGTGAGACGCTGAAGCTCGCGGAGAGCATCGGGAAGAACGCCAAGGCCGGCGAGGGCACCCTCAGGGAGATGAGCGGGAGCATGGGGAAGATAAGCGGCAGCTCCGCGGAGATGACCGGCATCGTCCAGATCATCAAGGACATATCGGACCAGATCAACCTGCTGTCGCTGAACGCTGCCATCGAGGCGGCCAGGGCCGGCGACGCGGGGCGAGGCTTTGCGGTCGTCGCGGACGAGATATCGAAACTCGCCGACAGGACGTCGACCAGCGTGAAGGAGATCGAGACGCTCATAGGCGCGAACGAGCGCGAAATACAGAAGGGTATGGAGAGCGTGAAGGGGACCGTCGAGACCATCAGCACCATCATCAAGGGCGTCGAGAATATCAACCAGATGGTGAACACGCTTTCCTCGTTCATGCAGAAACAGTCCGACGCCAACGACGAGGTGATGAAGGAGGCGGGGGACGTGAAGAACAGGGCGGAGGAGATCCGCAACGCCGCCGAGGAGCAGAAGAACGCGTCGAGCGAGATAGTGAAATCGGTATCCAACATCAACGAACTCACGCAGGCGAACGCTCTCGGCGCGCAGAAGATAACCGAGAGCTCGGAGGAAGTCCGCACCATGTCCGACATCCTGAACGCCAGGGTGAGCACCTTCGACCTCTCATGAACGGCACTAACAAGCTCCAGTTCGCCAGCGACAACAGCTCGGGCCTCTGCCCCGAGGCCCTGGAAGCCGTGATGAGGGCCAATATCGGGTACGAGCGCCCCTACGGCGACGACGCCTGGACACAGGCGGCGGCGGACGCCCTGCGCGACGTTTTCGAGACCGACTGCGAGGTCTTCTTTGTCTACAGCGGCACCGCCGCGAACTCGCTCGCCCTGGCGGCCATGTGCCGCTCCTACCACAGCGTCATCTGCCACGAGGTCTCCCACGTGGAGACCGACGAATGCGGCGGCCCGGAGTTCTTCACCCACGGCGCGAAGATCCTCACGGTTCCCGGTGGGCTGGGCAAGGTGGATCCGGCCGCCGCGGAAGCCCTCATCACCAGGCGGAGCGATATCCATTACCCGAAGCCCGAGGTGCTGAGCGTCACGCAGCCCACGGAGCGGGGCACCCTCTACACGATCGACGAGCTCTTTAGATTGAAGGAACTCAAGGAAAAACACGGCCTGCGACTCCACATGGACGGGGCCCGCTTCGCCAACGCCCTGGCGTCGCTCAATGTCACGCCCGCGGAGCTCACCTGGAAGGCCGGGGTGGACGTCCTCTGCCTGGGCGGCACCAAGAACGGCATGGCGATGTGCGAGGCGGTGATATTCTTCGACAAGGGGCTCGCGCACGAGTTCGAGTACCGCTGCAAGCAGGCGGGGCAGCTGGCGTCGAAGATGCGGTACGTTTCCGCGCAGTGGGTGGCCGTGCTGGAAGATGAGGCGTGGCTTTGCCATGCCGCGCACGCGAACGCGATGGCGGAGGTGCTGGCGGAAAGCCTGACCGGCATCGGCGCGGAGATCGCGTATCCCCGCCAGGCGAACGCGGTCTTCGCCGCGCTGCCGGAGCGCGTCTCCGCGGGCCTTCGGGGAAAAGGCTGGCATTTCTACAACTTCATCGCGTCTGGCCCCAGCCGCTTCATGTGCTCCTGGAACACGGAGAGCGCCGCGATCGAGGCGCTGGTCTCGGACATCGGGGAACTGATGAAGTGAACCGCCGTGCTGAGCGCAGTCGAAGCATGCGCGGAAATGACAGAGTGAAGGACGATTCCATAAAGGAGACAGTCATGAAGATCGTATGCGTATCAGGCAGCCCGCGCAAGGGGCGGAACTCCGAGCAGATCGTCGCGCGCGCCGCGGAGTTTTTCCAGGGGAAAAAACACCAGGTCGAAGCGATCCATCTCAGCGAGACGGCGACGCATCCCTGCATCCATTGCGATTACTGTAAAACGAAACCTTCCTGCAGCCAGTACGAGGAGGTCAACCTGATCAACGCGGCCCTCGCGGAGGCGGACGCCATCCTCGTGGTGACGCCGGTCTACTTCGGCGGGGTCGCCGGCCAGCTCAAGTGCCTCTTCGACACGACGCTTCCCCTGCGCCGCGACGGCATGCGCCTGAAGGGGAAGCTGGGCGCGGCCGTCGCCGTGGGCAACTCGCGCAACGGCGGTCAGGAACTGGCGGTGAAGGACGTACACGCCTGGATGCTCATCCACGGCATGGTCGTGGTGGGCGATAACAGCCACTTCGGGGGCACGGTGCAGGCGCCCTTCGATGACGATGAGACCGGCGGCGACACCGTGCGCGGCACCCTTGAGGCGCTGGGCGCCCTGCTCGAAAGGCTCGGACGATGATCGATATCATCCGGAAAATCGCGCCCGAAGATATCTACCTCACCGCTTTCGCGGACCTCACCGGTATCATCCCCCCGAAATTCTGCGGGACGCCTTTCGCGGTGTCGATAGCGCGGCGTCTGGACGACGCGATCGTCGATGCCGTGGCGGATGGGCCCACCATGGAGTACCACGACCTCTACCACGCGGTGAACGCGGAGCTTGCCGGCACCGCGCGCGACATCGCAGCGGCTCTTTCCGAATCCGGGGCGCGCGTGATCGTGATAGAGCCTACGGTTTCGGACATCCGGATAGACGCCGACATGCGCCAAAACCTTCGGCACGACTTCTCGCACAAGATGGCCGCCACCGTGTCGGGCCTCGGCTGGATTGGGAAGACCGACCTCCTGGTGACGGAGAAGTTCGGCCCCAGGGTGCGACTCGCCACGGTGCTCACTGACATGCCGCTCGCGCCCCTGGGAATTCCCGTCAGGGAGAGCCGCTGCGGGAGCTGCAGAAAATGCGTCGACGCCTGTCCCGCCGGCGCGGCGAACGGAACGGTCTGGAAGGCGGGGATGGACCGCGGCGAGTTCTACGACGCGTTCAGGTGCCGTGAAAAATGCAGGGAGCTTTCGAAGGCCAGGCTGGACAGGGAGATAAGCCTCTGCGGCATCTGCGTCTCCGTGTGTCCATTCGGAAAGAAAACATCCCGCGGGAACAGCGCCGGCTTGTAGCGATCCCGGCTCAATTTATCCGCACCCGCTCCCGTATCCTCTCCACGAGTTCATTCACGGCCGCATCCGCGTCGGCGAGCGATATCGATACCGCGCCGGAGGAGCAGACAGTGGCGCAGCGGCCGCAGCCCTTGCAGAGGACGTCGTCGTGGACCGCGGCGGTATCACCCAGCGTGATGGCCTGCATGAAGCATTCCGTGACGCAGGTGCCGCACTTCGTGCACCGGGCGGCGTCCACGGTGATGGCGAGCCCCTTCAGGCGCACCAGGGCATTGGATGCGTAGGGTGGAAAATGCCGCGCCGATTTCAGGATGGTGCAGCAGCAACGGCAGCAGAAGCAGATGGTGAGCAGCCTGCCGCGGTTGGGGACGCCCCAGAAGAAGTCGTCCATCCGCACGCGGCCGATCATCGGGATGAGGCCCATGCCTATCATCTTCCCCGCGTGCGCCACCGCCTCTTCGACCGATACGTGGTCCGCCACCCTGGGATCAATCTCCTTGGTGTCCTCGCCGAGCAGTAGGCATGCCTGCTCGATGGGATACGTCGCGCAATTGTCGGAATCCCTGCACGTGCAGCGTTTGATTATCACCCGGTGGGCGGACCGGCGCGCGAGCTCCGTGACGATTTCCAGCGGGAGCGCCGTGCTCCCGGCACCGGCGATGGTCCTATTCACCGGGACGTGGCTCACGTTGAAGTTGGGGCCAGTGAAGAAGGGGCGCGACACCAGTGCGAAGAATCCGCCCACCAGCGGAAGCCGCGTCGCACGGGCGCTCAGGTAGGTGAGGGGCCAGATCGCTTTCAGGAAGTTGAGCCACCAGGACGGTCTGCGGGACATGTTCCCTCCTTCACGGCATCCGTGCGGCGCCCGCAGCGAAAGGCGCGCATTCGCGGCGGCATGCGCATTTTCTACTTGAAATGAGCGCGCCGTTGTCCCAGTGTATCGCATCGTGCAGCGGAAGATCAATTCTTTTTACCGGATGGATGTGGATGCCGGGAGAAAATCCGCTGCGGCGCGCGGTTATATCATACATTAATAATGCCTCCGGGTGGGGAACGCATGCTGAACGAAAAGATAGTGCGCAGGGAAATAGGAAAGGGCGAGTACGGCCTGTTCGCGAGGGAGCCCATCGCGAGGGGCGAATTCGTCTGGAAGGAGAATGAAGGCGACGAATGCGTCTGCCTGGACCTGCCGGTGGAGGAGGCGTTGAAACTCCCGGAGGACCAGAAAAAACTCTTCCTGCACTTCTGCTACCAGGTGGACGTCGACAGGCTCTCGGGGCACGTGACCATGGAGGAGATCATGGCCGACGACGCCTTCTTCATGAACCATTCCTGCGATCCCACGGTCTGGTGGGAAAACGAGACGCTCGTGGCGCGGCGGGACATCGCTCCCGGCGAGGAAATCACTTACGATTACGGCACGGACTTCACCGCTTTCGATCGCGGTTTCACCTGCCGCTGCGGCTCGCCGATGTGCCGCGGCTATCTGAAGAAGGACGACTGGAAGAAACTGAAGGACGTCTACGGCGCCGAGCACCTGATCGGCTACATTCGGAGGAAACTCCTGTGAGCCCGGAAAAATCTTTCCAGGAGCAGTATCCTCCCGAATTCAGCCACTGCTACGGTTGCGGTTCCGCGAACGATCACGGACTGCACATACGGAGCTTCTGGGACGGTGACGAGAGCGTCTGCGTTTTCGAGCCGCGCGGTTATCACACCTCGTTTCCCGGCTTCGTCTACGGGGGGCTCATCGCCTCGGTGGTGGACTGCCACAGCACCGGCACCGCTGCGGCCGCCGCGTACCGTGCCGAAGGGAGGGAGTTCGGGAGCGATCCGCCGCTCCGCTTCGTGACCGCGTCCCTCAAGGTCGATTACCTGAAGCCAACTCCGATCGGAAGCCCCATGGTCCTCCGCTCGCGCGTGAGTGAAGTGAAGGGGCGGAAGGTCGTCGTGGCGACCGAGGTGAAGGTGGATGATGTTCTCTGCGCCCGGGGCGAGGTCGTGGCGGTGAAGATACCGGACACGATGCGCCTGGGGAAGTGAAGATTTAGCGCCTATTTTTTTCCAAAGATGCTTTTAGGAATCGCAGGTCATCCTGGTCTTTATAACGTGCAACTGTTTCCTTGTTTTTTATTAGTAGTTCGAGACTGATATAATGGACGGGGATACTGTTTCCGTTTGCCTCGACAACAGTTTCTGTTTTACTTTCCCATGCCAGGTTAAAATCGACACCGTCAACCTTGTTGATAAGATCTATCCGGTTGGGTGGCGCTCCGAACTGAATTATCGTCCCGGGGACTGATAATTCGTCATGGGAGGATATACCAGGGATGGTGCCGCCCCAGAATTCCGCGAGGGCATTAAATAAACTTTGTACGTTCTTCTGTGACGCGTCGTAGAAAAAGTCAATATCGCCTGTGAGTCGTATATGGCCATAATATATGACTGCCTCACCTCCGACAATGAGATACTTGACTCTATATTTATTGAGAAGTAGCAGGAATTCCAAAGTGTCTGGTGAAAAATGGGATGCCTTCATGTTGTGTGAGATTGCCTTACGTCGGGCACATTGTTGCCGTAGTATCTTACGCGAAGAAGCTTCGCGGCATCTAGACGTTCCTCGGGAGTCATGGATATCTGCTGCATGATATCATAATCATCCGCATCATTAAAGTTTTTCGCACGGTTGACAATTCTTTCAATCATATAAAACTCCACAACTGTATCGTAATATAGTATCGGACTATTCGCTTGTCAAGTTGTTTCTCATAAGTTAGCATCCCGGGTTTTAAAAATCATATTCCTCATGCTTGACGTTTCCGGATACTGCTGTTATATTTATACGGTTATAATGCCTCATTACGCGAATGCAAGGGAGGAGCGCGATGGAACAGCAGGGACAGGGAAACGCCGCGACCGACAAGATCATCACCAACCACGTCATCTTCAGCATGACGGCGGGGGCGATACCGCTGCCCCTGGTGGACGTCACGGCGGTGACGGTGATTCAGCTGGACATGATCAAGCAGCTGGCGAACCACTACGGCGCGCAGTACGACCAGGACTCCGGCAAGTCCCTGGTTTCTTCCCTGGTGGGCGCGACGCTGGCGCGGATGGGAGCCAGCGTGGTGAAGGCGATCCCCGGCATAGGCACGGTGCTGGGCATCAGCACGCAGGTCCTCCTCTCCGGCGCCTCGACCTACGCGCTGGGAAAGATCTTCGACGGGCATTTTTCCAACCGCGGATCCATCTTCGACCTGAACGCGGACGACGTGAAGGCGAAATACGAGGAGCTCCTCAAGAAGGGCAAGGACGTGGTGCAGGGCCTGAAGAAGGATAAGAAGGACGAGGACATCCCGGCGACGATCGCGAAACTGAAAGAGCTCAAGGAATCGGGGGCGATAACAGAGGCGGAGTTCGAAGCGACCAAGAAGAAACTGCTGGAAAAGATGTCGGGGCGGTGATCAGACGAGCTTGTCCTCCGACTCGCGGATGTTGAAGAAGTCCACCATCTCGGTGTGTTCGAAGGTCTTGCGTATCCTCTCGTTGATGCCCACCAGCGAGAAGAGTATCTTGTTCCGGATGGTATACTGACGCACGATGATGAGCGATCCCATTCCCTGGGAATCGAGGTAATCGACGTTCTTCAGGTTCAGTATGAGCCTCTTCGGCTTTTCGCCCTCGACGACTTTGAGCACTTTCTTGTCGAGGTCAATCCCCCCCGTGGCCGTTATCTCCCCGTTGACGTCTATTATCAGTGTGTTTTCCGTTTTGCGAGTGGTAATTTCCATGGCCATGGTTCCCGTGGGATTGATAACGCGGAGTGAGTTTTGCATAAGGTAAGAAAATTTTCAACTATATTTTCATGGAATCATCCAGTTTTTCCTGAATCACGATTTTCGTGATCCGGGTCCCGGATCGTGTGCCTGTATCTGCGGGCAGGAGGGCGATGCCGAAGGCGTGGCGACCGGGATGACGGAAACCGGCGGAGCTTGCCCGCGTTTTGCAAAAACTGATTGCATAATATGCGGGACTTACCATCCTGTAACGCAATTTTTCCGCGTAGTGAACGGAGGTCCCATGGG
>JAGODF010000059.1 GCA_017998375.1 Spirochaetota bacterium | reverse complement strand
CTCCATAACCACACCCATCATCCGCCTCGTGGACGCGACCAAAAGAATAAAAGATGGCGAGTATCGCGTCAACATCGCCACCACGGGAAAGGACGAGATCGCCGAGCTCACGGGGGCGTTCGTGGAAATGGGGATAGGGCTGGAGGAGCGGGAAAAGATGAAGGACGCGTTCGGCAAGTTCGTCAACAAGGAGATCGCCGAACAGGTCCTCCGAGGCGAGCTTCGCCTCGGAGGCGAGCGCAAGGACGCCGCCGTGCTTTTTTCCGACATCCGCTCGTTTACGGCAATTTCGGAACAGCTTGAGCCGGAGGAAGTCGTGGAGTTTCTCAATAAATACATGACGCGCATGGTGAACTGCGTCAACGTCACCAACGGCGTGGTGGACAAGTTCATCGGCGACGCCATCATGGCGATCTGGGGGGCGCCCGTGTCACACGGGAACGATATCGAAAACGCGGTCAACGCGGCGCTCATGATGAGAAAGGAACTTCTTGTTTTCAACCAGGACCGCGGCGGTCCCAGGAAACCGTTCATCAAAATAGGCTGCGGCATCAACGCCGGTCCCGTCCTTGCGGGACAGATTGGTTCCGAGGACAGGATGGAATACACGGTCATAGGCGACACCGTCAACCTGGCGTCGAGAATCGAGGCGCTGAACAAGCCATTCGGAACAGACATTCTGATAAGCGAGGACGCGTACGACAGGGTGAAGGATGTCTTTCGCATGGTGCCCATGCAGAAGATCAAGGTCAAGGGCAAATCGGAACCGCAGCAGATCTTTGCCGTTCTCGGCAGGCTGGACGATGCCCAGGCGCCGAAGTCGATCCCGGAACTTCGCCAACTGCTGGGGATCGATATCGAAGGGATGCCCGGTGAAGAAACGCAGGAAGAAGTAAAATATGAGATACTTCAACAGTAATTTCCTGGTCCTCGTCGCCGGCACGGCCATTATCGCCACCTTCTCGACGCTCTTCTATCTCGACGTGAACAGGCGAATCGACGCTGGCGACGCGCGGGTAATAGGTTCCATCACCTTCAAGAAGAGGGTAGCCCAGAGAAAATATTCCCGCCAGGTGGTCTGGGAAGACCTCCAGCAGACCGAGCCCATCTACAACAACGACACAATCCGTACCGGTGACAAATCGGAGGCCGTGGTGAAGATCAACGACGGTTCCGAGTTCACCCTGAATGAAAACAGCATGGTCCTGGTATCGATGGGGGGGGACCAGCTCGATATCGAATTCAACCAGGGATCCATAACCGCGAACCGCGACAACGTCACCGGCGACGACATCAAGAAGCTGAACATCAAAACGGGCGGGACGACCGTCTCGATCGACAGAAGCTCCGTCAACATATCGAAGGAGAAGGGTGAAGAGCTCAACCTCGTTGTCAACAAGGGTGATGCCGTCGTGAAGACCGGGAATGTGGAAAAGACGGTCTCTGTGGACCAGAAGGCGGTGGTTTTGCTGCAGAGCGCGCAGGTTTCCGTGGTAAACCAGCCGATAGTACTCCTCTCTCCCTCGCACGACCACTATTTTGTTACGGGCGGGGACAGGGAAACGGTTACATTCTCCTGGAAGCCAGTGGACGCCAGGGGCGACCTGTTTCTCGAAATCGGGAAAAACGGCGTATTCGGAACCGATTCGATCCGCACCAAGGTCACGGGAACGGAGCATGCGCTGAATATTACGAAGGGAAGTTATTCATGGCGCGTATACCTGCGTGACGATGCTTCCGGGAAGACGGAAACCAGCGATGCGCGAAGGTTCACCATATTGCGTCAGGAGTCCATCTCCTTACTATCACCGGCGGACAAAACCGTATTCTCGTACCGGGCAAAACCGCAGATGATCCATTTCAGGTGGACGGGAAGCGACATTGCCGCGGGATATACTCTCGTCATGGCGCGCGATCCCGACCTGAAAGAAGTGATCCGTTCATTGAATCTTCCAGGCACCAGCATTTCGACGGATACAATCGAGAAAGGAACGTATTACTGGAAGGTGCTCGCGGTGAGCGGAGTTGCCGCTGCCGTTGGCGCGGGGGAGAGCCCCGTGGGCAGCTTCACCGTGGTACAGCGCGAAACGGTACCGCCGCCGGAACAGGTCTATCCGCCCGACGGAAGAAAGATCAGCAGGAAGCTGCTCGAGAAAAAGAAAATGGAGTTTTCATGGAAGAAAAATCCCGAGGTTGGCGAATCGGAAATAGAGATATCCAGGGATGCCGAGTTTAACAATATTTACCATAAAAGCGTTAAAAAAACTGCCTTTTTACGACTGGAAAAGGATATTCCTACAGGAACATATTACTGGAGGGTCACCGGCAAGCTGGAGGACGCCTCGCGGACACAGCCGTCAGCGCCTTGGAGCTTCAGCATAATCCAGGGTGGCGCGATAGAGCTTGTATCACCCCCGGACAAAGGTGTCATAGTACCCGAGGGAGATGACGCGGCTTCATCGGTAAGGTTCTCCTGGAAGAGGATGGATCTCGACGGATCGTTCACCATTCAGGTTGCCAGGGACGGCCAGTTCAAGGAGATGGTTACGGAAAAACAGGTGGCCGGTTATTTCGCGGAAATACCTCTGCCGAAACAGGGCACCTACTACTGGCGCGTGTTCATGCCTGATCAGGACGGATCGGTTCTCATGAAAAGCCCCGAAAGAACGCTGACCGTCGAAGAGCGTCTGACACCTCCCGGAATTCTGGAGCCGGCGAACGGGAAGGTGGTTGATATGAGCTCGAGAAAATCGCTGACTTTTTCCTGGAACATGTCCGCCGGTGCCGACGCCTACCGGCTCGAGCTTTTCATGGTGAGAAAGGGGCGTGAGCACCGCATAGTTAGCAGGACGCTCCGCGGGAATACTTTCGACATGCGGGAGCTGAACAAGCTTGATGAATCACGGTTCGCATGGACCCTTCAGGCGATGGATTTGGACCGCGACCGGGTGGTTCGCCAGAGTCCAGTGGTGAAATCCTATTTCGATATTACGCTGAAAACCAAACTTGAGAAGCCAGTGATAAATGTGCCGAAAATCATCTTTGCCGAATGAAATGATGAACCGTTTCTCGAAAATTATACTGCTCTCCGGGCTTCTGGCGCTCATCATGCTGCCGGTACAAGACCTGTTGCCATTGACGAACGATGAAACCGGCGGCAAAAAGGATACTGCGGCGATAACCAAGGAACTGCGGATAGGCTGGGACTCCGTGGATGGCGCGCTGAAATACCAGGTGCAGGTCATGGATTCCCGGAACACCATCCTCATTGACCGGATAGTCGATACCAATTCTATCAATTTTACCGTTCCGGAGGGAAGATACCGGATGCGCGTTGGTGCAATCAATATCTTCGACAAGGTCGGTGCCTGGTCCGACTGGTCGGATCTTTCAATCGTGAGAAAGGAAGCTCCCGAGGCGCTGCGCTACCGGGGAATAATCGACCATGGATTCACCTTGTCCGCGGGCATAACCTATTTCCAGATCCGGTCGGAACTGCGCGATATGTATGCTGATACCCGCAACGGGTGGGCGCTTTTGGCGGGGTACCACGTAGGAAACATACAGCCGTTATCCGGCATCTTTTTCCTCAGGAACCTCGGCCTGGAGCTGGAATTGAGCAGCATGGTATTCGATGGAAGGGAAAGGCCGGCCATTCGCGACAGCATGCTGCAAATCCTTGCCGGAGGCATAAACATCAAGTATACTACCGCTTTTTCCTTCCCCCTGAACGTATCCATCCGCGCGGGTTCAGGCGTTGCCCGGTCAGTGCAAGATATGAAAACGCCCGATTCCGGGACGGGTATCTTTTTCGACGCCCGGCGCATAACATCGACGGACCCGTACTACAGGGCAGGGCTTTCGCTCGTGATGGATTTTCGCTCCTTCCTCGTAGAAACCGGAGCCGACTTTTACATGGTCGACTATCTCGGAACCGATCTCACCGGGCTGAGATATTTCTGCCTGGCGGGACTCAGGATATGACAGCCGCCTAAAAAATAATTGATTAAAAAATTAATCGGTCCATATATGGCCAAAACCCATTTGGAGGAACCACATGCGCAACGTTCTACTCGTATCAGCACTCATCGCGGCAGTCGCTTTCACTGTATCGTGCAAAAGCAAATTCGACAACACCACCTGGGAATGCAAGTATGATTATAAGGAATTCCAGGACCACAATACAGGCACCAACACTCTTGAATTCCTCCCCGATTCGAAGGTCAGGGGAACTTTCTCGAATTTCGGACCTCTTCCCCCGAGCGTGTATCTCTACAGCTATAAAATCGAGGGTGACACTATCACCTGCACGCATCCCGATGTAGACACCCGGGTGCTCACCATCAAGGGCGATAAACTCGTGTCCGAAGACGGCCACTGCGTGTATGTGAAGAAAGAAACGGCGAAGCAGGAAGCGCCCGCGGCGAAATGAGATCCATCTCGATCATCGCAAAATGCCTGCTCGTTATCGTAGCGGTTTCCGGCTGCTCGCGCCTCTCAGTGAGTGACCTCGCCGGAACCACCTGGGAGTACAAGAAGGTCGATTACGACTATCAGATCGGCGCTACGGAGATGACACTCCGCCTTTCTTTTCATGACAGACGTCTTTTTTCTCTCAAAAGAAACGAACGCTGGGTCAGGAAAAAGACGGGTATAAAAACAGAGCTTCCCGAAGACAGCGAGGTTGCCGGCGAATACTCCGTCAAGGGAGATGCGATAATCCTGAAATGGAGCGACGGCAGCGCCCTGAATTTCACGTTCAGGAACAACACGATCGTCTCTCACGATGAAACCAGGATTTTCGTGAAGGCAATTCGCTGACATTGCCGGTGCGGATGCGCGGTGTCTCCCGAACGCAGAAAATCGAACCGCATTGCTGTCGACAGGGACTACTATTTGATTCCCGGCGATGAAAAAACGCGCCACCGGTGCACGGTAAAAAACATATCGGTCACCGGTGCGTGCATCACCTCCACGAGGCTGCTCGCCCCGGAAGACATTATTTACCTGCACATCACAGGGCCGCGGGACTCCGTCGTCAAGTCCGAAGTCGTCTGGAACAGCGGCGGTATGTACGGCATACTTTTTCTCCTGGACACTCCGTCAGACTTCGACACTATCAGTTTCATCATGAACAACCTTTCCTCTGCAATCAACAAACCCGGGGAATAGATGCCGGATTTAGATGAAATAATCGAGCGTCGGGGAACCGGTGCATTCAAGTACGATGCGCGCGGCAGGGTTTTCGGCAACGATGACGTGCTTCCCCTCTGGGTCGCCGACATGGATTTCCGCGCACCGGACTGTGTCATTGAAGCGTTGTCATCGCGGCTCGCGCATGGTGTTTTCGGTTATCCGGTTCGCGGAGATGCTTTTTTCAGCAGCATCATCGGCTGGATGATGCATCGACACGGGTGGTCCGTTGACCGCGACTGGATCGCGTTCAGTCCCGGCGTGGTTCCCGCTCTCAATATCTGCGTCCAGGCGTTCACGAATCCCGGCGACGGAATCATCGTGCAGCCGCCGGTCTATCACCTGTTCTTTTCAGCGGTTCGGGACCATAAGCGCTCCCTCCTGTACAATTCCCTGGTAATGGACGAATCCGGATACCGCATGAACCTCGGCGAACTGGAATCCCTGATGAAAAACGGCGCGAAGATGATGATACTATGCAGCCCGCACAATCCGGTGGGGCGGGTCTGGTCGCGTAACGAGCTTGCATCCGTCGCCGGCCTCTGCCGTGATTACGGCGTCATCCTGGTCTCGGACGAAATACACTCAGACCTTGTTTTTCCGGGGCATACACACGTTCCGGTTTCCTCACTCGTCAATTCATCCTCCCCCGGAATAATCACCTGTATATCGCCAAGCAAAACCTTCAATATCGCGGGCCTGTCAACAGCAGCGGTCATCATACCAGATCCGAACCTTCGCACTCGGTATAAGAGCGTACTCAACGCGTTTCACCTTGGAAGCGGCACGATTTTCGGCGATACTGCACTGGAGGCGGCATATACCCTCGGCGGCCCCTGGCTCGACGAACTTCTCGAGTATCTCCGAATAAACCGCGATTTCGCGGTGGATTTCATCAACAGCAACATACGCGGGATGACGGCGATGAAACCGGAAGCGACCTATTTGCTCTGGATCGACTGTACCGGCACGAAAATGGACGATGCCGAACTGCGAAAGTTTTTCATCGAGAAAGCCGGTGTGGGGCTCAGCGACGGGCCGATATTCGGTCCGGGCGGGAATGGCTATCAACGGTTGAACTTCGCCTGCACCCGCTCGGTTCTCGAAGCGGCGCTGAAAAGGATTTCCAGTGCCGCCGAATCATTCTGAGTACTCCGCATCATCCACATTCCATGTACCGTGTCGGCTTTCCAAACAGGCGGATGCCATCAATCGTCACGCTGGAATCGATAAAAAATGCCCGCATACGCGTCTTTTAATTGACAGGGAGCCGGCGCGCATGTAGTATCAGCCAGATTCCGTGACATCCTTACAGCAGGAGAATGTTCATGGCAGGCGACACCGAGCTTTTCACGATGCAGTATCTCGCCGATTCCGATGTCCTTGTCGGCATCGTCCATTGCGCAAACCTGGACAAAGCCGAGGCGAACCAGGTGTACCAGAAGTACCAGCAGGACATCAACAGACAGCCCCCCCATTCTGACGTCATACTCGACGTGAGGAAGGCCGAGAAGGTGACGAATTCCGCAATCGGTGTTCTCCTGAAGGCGCTGGAGTCCATGAAACGGGGTAACACGTACGCCATACTCGTCATGACGGAAAAGCTTCTCCAGGAAGTGATGCTCCAGTTTCCGGAGATGTTCGACTTTTACGCGGTATTCCATTCCATCGACGATGCCGTGGCATTTATAAAGAAAAGGAGGGCGGGTGCGTGACCAGTTCATCAACCGTGAAAGGATCAGGGGAGAATGCGATGTTCACGTTGCGTGACGCGTATTTGAGGGATATCGACACCATCGTCGAGCTGCGGATGAAACTTCTCCATGAGCTCGGAAAGGTCGAAAACGAACACGGTACCGCCAAGCTCCAGGACGCAACCCGCAGCTATTTCATCAATAAAATTCAGGCCGGCGAATTCAGGGTCTGGATCGCCGAAAACGCCGGAAAGATCATGGGGATGACCTGCATACATTTCATCGAGCACCCCCCCGTATATGAAAACATCGATGGAATCGAGGCCCACGTGATGGACGTATACACGGTTAAGGAGTGGCGCGGCAAAGGGATCGCCAAGGCCATTCTCATGAGGATCATAGAGTACGCGAAAGAAAAGAAGGCAAAACGCGTGGTGCTTAACACGCTTGGCGCCGACAAGCGAATCTATGAAAAAATCGGGTTCGTTTCCATAACCAACGAGATGGAACTCATCCTGAAATAACATCCCGGCCGGGGCGCCCGCCCGGGATGTTATTTTTCGCGGCTCCGGTATTTTTCCAGGGCTCCCTTGAGTTCTTTTCTGACGAGATTCGACAAAACCGCCGGTTTCAAAACGGTTACTCCGCTTCCCCAGGAAAGCACCCACCTTTTCACTTCCAGCAGGGAATTGGTTGAGAAAGTAAGAATAACACCGCCGTTTTTCTCCTCCCGCAGCGATTGCTCCTTGTGCCACGTCCTTTCTCGTATGTAGGGAGCGCATTCCGGGGAGAAACGCAGGGCCACACCATACTCTTCCGAATCCGTCATGATGCCGAAATTTGGGCCCATGTATTCCTCGAACCGGAAATCCGCCGGCATGACGAACTGTTTTCCCGTGCTTTCCGCGCCGCGGATCCGTGACACGGCAAACTTGAGCACTTCCTGCTTCCTGTGGCAGTATCCGACCAGGTACCACTCGCCCCTGAAGCAGGCCAGGTGGTACGGATCCACGTTCCTCGCCGTTTCTTTTTTTCCGGGCGAGCGGTGGATGATGCGCACTGTTTTCTGAAAACGCAGGGCGTGCGATAAATTCTCCCATACGGATGGATCTATGGTAACATAGCTTTCCGGCATGAAGGTGTAACGGGTATCTATCCACGATGTCTTGACAATCATGTCGTCGGGAAGCATGGAAATAAGCCTGTCGAACATCGACTTGAGCTTTCCGTACAGCGGAGTGTTTTCGTAGAACGACAGGGCCTTCTCCGCGATCATCAGCGCGAAGAAATCGCTTTCACGTATTCCGATATCCGGGAGATGGTAACTCTCCTCCGAGTAATAGTAGCCTTTTTTCGCCGGGTCATATTCAAGCGGCGCGTCGAGCATTTCCTTCATGAACGCGATATCGCGGGCGACGGACCGCACACTCACCTCGTATTCACGCGCTATCGTTGAGCAGTTCGGATAGCGCCCATCACGAACGAGGCGGTCGATAAACAGGAGGCGGGCATACTGTGGTTTAAACTTTGCCATCATTAATAATAGATTATTTAGGCTTCTACAATCCCGTGGGCATGGCGGATGCGTCGAGGGTGCATTCGGTTACAGTTCTGTTTCGATGTCCCTGTTTTTGAAGCGTATTCCCGCCAGATTCATGATATCGCGCATCTCCCTGGAAACGTGCGACAGGAACAGGTCCTTGCCGAATGTTACGAGTTTTTTCTGCGCGGCGAACAGCACTCCGAGTGCGCTGGAATCCATGTAGGATACCCCATCCAAATCAACGATCATGTCGCATGAATCGGGGTCGATGCTGTTGAGGATGATTTCCTTCAGTTCGTGAACGTTATACAGACTAAATTCACCCTTGAGGACAACCTGCCTGTATCCGTCGATGTCCTGAATGTTTATTTCCATCTGGTATCCATTCCCGAGTGAACGGAGCTACAGCTTATCGGTATCTATAACGCTGAAATTCAGGCCCACGATGCGCATCACGTCCGCCAGTTCAACGCTCATCTGGGACAGATAGAGCTCCTTGTTCATGTCCATGAGCTTTTTCTGCGCGGCGTACAACACCCCGATGGCGTTTGAGTCCATGTATGAAACCTGTTTCATGTTTATGATTATGTTGTTCTCGGCTGACGTTATCTGGGAGAAAAGGGTTTCCTTGAGCTCCCTCACGTTGTATAGATTGAATTCACCGACAAGCGCGATAATCCTGTATCCGCCCTTTTCGCTGACTTTTATTTCCATTGTCTGTAATGCCTCTCTGCCATGAGGAATATCATCGTGCCGCCGGCAGGATTAAATCAAGTACTATTCGTCGACATGAAAAATTTTATATATCAACTATGATAAGTGTGAGATCGTCGTCAAATGGCGATTCCTCGTCGATTCCCATCCATTCACGTACGGCTTCAATAACGGCGTCGGCACATCGCTCGTTGTCCTCCACGGCCATTCTCCTGATGATCGCAAAAAACCTCTCGTAGCCGAACTGTTCCTTCTCCCCGTTGCGGGCTTCTATCACGCCGTCGGTGTAAAGGATGATACGGTCACCGGGCCGGAACTCGATATCCGCGTTCGAAAATGTGAGTCCCGGAAATACGCCAATGGGTTTGCCGTCCACATGCTTTTCCTCGAGGATATCCGCCGACCTCCTGTGCATTAATAGCGGCTTGTGGCCGGCGTTCGAATAGAGCAGCCTGCCTTTCACCTTGTCAATGTATACGTAACACGCCGTCATGTACTGGTCGTAGGTAAAATCGCACATGAGGTCGTTTATTACACCGAAAAGGGCCCCCGGGTCGCTGTCGAGGTCCCTGTTCACGGAGTAGGCTATCTCCAGCTTGGCGCTGATGATGGCCGCCGGGATGCCGTGTCCCGACACGTCGGCAAGCAGTATGCCGGTCCTGCCGTCTCCGGCTTCATGCATGCTGAAATAATCGCCGCCGATGGCTGCCATGGACCTGTGCCGCACGGCGATGTTCAGGGAGACGATGTCGGGTTTCTTCTGCGGCATCAGAGCCCGCTGTATGTCCCTGGCGATCGAAAGCTCGTACTGGATCTTGTTCAACTCGTCGTGATTTTTAACGGATTCCTTCAGCGACACCAGGCTCTTCACCCGTGCGAGCAGTTCCTCCCGGTGTACCGGTTTCGTAAGATAATCGTTTGCCCCGGCTTCGAACCCGGTGACCAGGTCCGTGGGCAGTTTCCTCGCGGTGAGCATGAGAATCGGGAGCTGGTACGATGAATGCTTTTCGCGGATGAGGCCGCATACCTCGTATCCCGAAAGCTTCGGCAGCATCACGTCCAGTATCATGAGATCGGGTGGAGTTTCGCGTACCATCGTCAGGGCCGAGATGCCGTCGGTGGCGGTGGCTACGTCATAGCCTTCCAGGGAGAGGTGGTTGACCATGACCTGGAGATTGATTGGGTCATCGTCGACAACCAGTATTCTCTTGGGAGCGGCATCACCCCTTCCTTTTTTTCCTTTTTTCACAGGACGAACGCCGGTTTCCGGCAACTCCGGGAGCCGGATTGCGCCGTCTGCGGTTATGCCATCCCGCGGGACCACATCGCTTCCCGCGGCTGCAGCCAGGGTGAAGAAAAACCTGGATCCCTTTCCCGGCTCCGATTCAACGCCGATGGTCCCGCCGTGAAGTTCGACCAGGTTTTTCACTATCGACAGGCCGAGTCCGGCCCCGTTGTACGCGCGGGTGATAGAGCCGTCTCCCTGGCGGAACGATTTGAAAATCGACTCATGCATCCCTTCTGGTATGCCGGTGCCGGTATCGGACACGGAGACGATGACTATTCCGGGATCATCCGGCGAAAGCGCCGCTTCGATGGTGATTGTACCGCGGTCGGTGAATTTCACGGCGTTGTTCAGGAGGTTGATAAAGATCTGCTGGAGCCGGTTCTCGTCACCCATGACCGGCGGCAGTTCCGCGGGTATGAGGTTGCGCAGCTCGATCGACTTTTTATCGGCTAGGGGTTTCATGATTGCCGCAGCGAGCTGTCCCATCGAACGCAGGTCCAGGGGTTTCAGGTCGAGGTCGATATCGCTGTTTTTCAGCCTAGAAAAATCCAGGATCTCATCGACTAGCTTCGCGAGGCGTTTGCCGCTGGTGACGATGAGCGAGAGGTCGTGAATCTCGCCCTCGCTCACCGGTCCGGCCGCCCCCTTGGTGAGGGACTCGGCTATCCCTATCATGCCGTTGAGGGGCGTCCTGAGTTCGTGGGAAATGTTCGCGAGGAACTCGTCCTTGATGGTATCCAGCCGCGCGAGGCGGCGGTTCGTGGCGGTGAGCTCGTTGATCTTGTGGTTGATGATCTCGACCATGAGGGTGAACGCCTCGGTAAGTTCGCCGACCTCATCGCGGCTTTTCACATTGGGAACCGCGGTAAGGTCTCCCCCCTTGATTTTCCGCGCGGCCTCCGTGAGCGCCAGTATGGGGGATGATATCATCCTGCTCGAAACGATCCCCACGATGACGGCGGCGATGAACGCCAGCAGTGTGGCGACTATCGTCACGGCGCGAAGCCTGCGCACCGGCGCGAGGATCACTTCCCGCGAGAAAACAAGCCTGCCGATGCAGCGCGTCGTACCCCCGGGTACGGAAGCGGTGGCGCTGAACTCGTAGAACATGGCGTGTGCCCCGGGGATGAACAGTTCCCGGGTGACGGGAGCATCGCCATACTCTGCCATTTTTTCCGGTGACACGCGGCCCTCGCGGTGAAAGATGTCGTGGGGTACTCCGAGACCGTAATAACTTGAGAGGACCGTCCCGTTCAGTTTCTCGTCGCCGGACTGCAGCACCGCATCGGCATAGGCAAGTCCGCCGCGCGTCAGCGGCTTCAGTATGGACATCATGTCCCGTATATCGACCATGGCCGGCGTGATGTTGCCGCCGTTCATGAGCAGTACATTAAGGGAAGTGCGGGCCAGTATCTTGCTGTTGGTCTCGCCGTAGTTGTTCATCAGCATGATGCGGTCGCGCTCTTGCTGTCTAATGATCGCCAGGGAAAGGGGCAGTGAGGCGCAGGTGATGGCTATGATGAGAAGGAGTATTATTTTATATCGCAGTTTCATGGTTTCCAGGTAAAGAGAGAGCGTTACGCTCGATATTTAAACATACTCGAAAAAGCCTGATTGTGTCAAATTATTTATCGTAAAAGGAATCCTCCCGTCTAAAAAGTGCGTGATATTTGAAAAATTCTTGCCAATCCTTATTCCCGGCGATAGCCAATTTTGATACCACAATGTTCGCGGAGTTCTTATCGGGCCGATAATGGACACACTGGAAAAAGGCGACCTGAAATCGTTTCTGCGCATTCGTTTTTCCGGCCCACCGGAAGACGAGATAGAGCTCCTCGCCGGCCTCATCGACGAATCCCTTGACCTGATGCAGCGTCACGGATACCAGTGGGAGCGGGTCCGCGGCATCATGATGGACGAATTCGGCGCCAGTGAGGGCGCCGAGGCGCTTAAACAGCTCCGCGAGCATCTTGCCCTGTACCGCGAGTTCAAGAATCTAAAGTAGACTTGTTGCGAGACGTGCGTCTCGCACTCTCGCAGGGCCCCTGCCGGGGGGCTTTTTTTTAAGCGGCTTCACCCCTTAAACCCCTGTTCATCTCACAAGATTCACAACAACTCCGATAGAAATCCCGCAACATTGTTGACAGACGCGCGTGTCCGTGGATAATAGAAAGCGCGCCGGTACTGTCCTCTAACCGGGAATATCCGGCACCCTGGAAAAAATTCCGCGCAGGGAGGTGGCTCCCGTGAAGAAGGTACTCGCCGTGGCAGGTTTGTGTATCATACTGGTGCTGATTGCAGTCGTTACCTGGAGCACCGTCGCGTTCAACCGCTATTCACCCGCAGACCCGGAGATCGCACCCGATGCGCGCTCCCTCGGTTATTTCCTGGGCTCGTACGAAGAATCGCGGAACGCGTTCCTTGAGAAAGCGAACTCCCTGAAAAAGAGCGTCGCCGGATGGTCGCTCACGAGCGTACCGGTCCCCTCCGTGAAGGACGGCGGCCTCACCGTGGACCTGCTCTACCTGCCGGCGCAGAAGGCGAAAAAGCGGCTTCTCATACTTTCATCGGGAGTGCACGGCGTCGAGGGGTACACCGGAAGCGCCCTCCAGCGCATGTTTCTCGACGAGTTCGCGGCCGGGGAGTTCCTCGCAGAAACCGGTGTTCTTATCATCCACGCGATGAATCCATACGGTTTCAAGAACCTGCGGCGGGTCACGGAAAACAATGTCGACCTGAACAGGAACTGCTCCTCCGACCCGGCGCTCTACTCTTCTAAAAACGAAGGGTACCCCGCTGTACGCCACTCCATCAACCCCGAGGGCAAGGTCGATGTCGGTTCCTTGAGCAACGTCTTTTTCCATTTCAAGGCCGTGGCAATGATGCTGAAAGCGTCCATGAAGTCGCTCCGGCAGGCGATTCTCCAGGGACAGTACGAGTACCCGGAGGGGCTGTATTTCGGCGGAAAGAAGCTTGAACCCCAGGTCGCGGGAATATCCCCGGTGGTCGCCCGTACAGTGCGCGACTATCCCCTGGTGATGAACATCGATCTTCACACAGGCTACGGCGCGAGGGGAGTGCTGCATCTTTTCCCCAATCCCATCAAGGACGCGAAGATACGGTCCATGGTCGAGAAGACCTTCGAGGGATACCGGATCGACTGGGGAGACGGCGCCGATTTCTACACGGTGACCGGCGATTTCTCCACCTACCTGGGGAGCCTCATGACGCGCGGGACCTATCTTCCCATGACCTTCGAATACGGTACGCTGAACAGCCAGACGACGATGGGATCCCTGAAGTCGCTGCACATCACCATGCTGGAAAACCAGGGCGTGCAGCACGGCTACGCGGGCACCGATGACGAAAAAACCGTCCGCACCCGCTTCCGGGAGATGTACTATCCCTCGTCGCCCGCCTGGCGCGCGAAGGTGATGACAGACACGCGCGAGCTTTTGCGCTCGGCGCTGGCGAAGTTCGCGGCCCTGTAGCGTGCATCCCGTAGAAAAGGAGACCCGCGACACACAGCCGCCCGATGACTTTCCGGGCGATGAGGACCTGTTCGACGGCGATCCCGGCGAAGACGAGCCCCTTCCCGACGGGCCCCTTAACCGCTTTCCCGAACGGCGCCATCTCCTGCCGGCGCTTGCGCTGCTGGCGCTTTTCTATGCCGCCAGCGCTCTCCACGGGAACCATCCTTTGGGGCAGAAGCTCTGGGTGAGCGGAAGCGCTGTCTTCGGTAGTGGAGAGTACTGGCGTGTCTTCACCGCGCTTTTCACCCACCAGGACATGGTGCATCTTCTCTCGAATGCGTTCATGTTCATAGTGTTCGGGTGGGCACTCAAGGCCTACTACGGGTGGATGATATTTCCGCTGGCGTCACTCGCCCTGGGAGCGCTCACGAACTACCTCACCGTGCTCGTGTATCCGCAGCACATCCGTCTCCTGGGGGCCTCCGGCATGGTGTATGCCATGGCAGCGCTCTGGCTGGTATTCTACGCGCGGCACGACGTCTCGCACTATCCGCCGGTGCGCCTTTTCCGCGCCCTGGGATTCGTGATGGTGATGCTCCTGCCCTCGACGCTGGAACCGAACGTGAGCTACCTGGCGCACGGGATCGGTTTCCTGGCCGGCCTCCTGGCGGGCCTGGCGCTGATGTTCTTCGTGGCGCCGCGCGAGCCCGTGTGAACCGGCGCGAGTCGCACATCGGGCGGCCTGCCCGCATCCAGGGAGCGCCATCCGCGGGTGAGAATCGACGCCGCCATGTCGGCGTACCACCGCCGGGAATGCCTGCTCGATTTCAGGGAAAGGAGCGCCATGAGCACCGCCAACTCCATCACCCGGAGCTCGTGGGCAACGTCGTCTATCAACAAACCTACGCGCGCTGCGTGCTTCAGCCTGCGGGGTATGATGACTGACACTCCGGCATCCCAGGCGAGCCGCTGCAGCGACACCGTGTTGACAAGCTGAACGCCGTTCTTCTTCACGGAGCCCCTGGAAAAGAAAAAACGCGTTCCCCTTAACCCGAGCTTCACGACGGCGCGGTAGGAGAGGTCGATAATACCGCGGGGAACGGCGCGCGTGTAGTGGCAGTTACCCTTCGCCAGACAGTACTCCCTGAGCTGCGGCCGCCTTTTCCGGGTGCCCGCACGCCGCAGTACCGCATAGCTTTCATCGGTGTCGATCCAGTTAATGGGGACGATGGTTCCCTTCGGTGACATGCGAGCCTCGGCGCGGTTCCCGGCAGTGAGTCCCTATTTGAAAAACACCCGGGAATCGACGATGGAAACGCCTTTTCCACGCGCGTGGACCATGACGGGATTGAGGTCCATCTCGTCGATCTCCCGGACCTCGCTTACCATGTGTCCCACCCTGCAGATGAGGTCCGCCAGCGCGTCGATGTCCATGGGGCCGCTCCCGCGGTATCCCTCGAGAAGCCTGTACGCCTTGAGCTGTCGGAGCATATCCAGCGACTCGCTCTTCGTCACAGGGGCGAGCCTGATGGCCCGGTCGCGGTAAAGCTCTATGAAGATGCCGCCGAGTCCCGCGATGACGATGGGGCCGAATACCGGGTCCTGCCTGCCGCCCACGAAGAACTCCTGGCCGGCGGGCGCCATCTCCTGGACCAGGAAGCCTTCCACGCGCGGCGGGTTCTTCAATCCGGCGACCGCGCTTCTCATCTGGTCGATGGCCCCGGCTGCGGCGCCCTTGTCCGCCAGGTGTACCTTCACGCCACCTATGTCGGATTTGTGCGTTGCGTCGCGGGAGAGAAGCTTCACCGCGACGGGATACGCGACGCCGGCCGCATCGAGGCCCTTCTCGTCGATCACGGTGACTCCCTTCACGGGCTGAATACCGGCGGCGGCGCACACGGCAAGCGCTTCGTCGGTGAGGGGGATACGGCGCTCTTTCGCGCAGGTGTCGCGGACCGCATCAATGGCCTTCCGGTCCAGCGGGTAACTATCGGGCTTGCCACGGTTGTCCCTGGCCTGCTTACGCAGATAATAGTACCGTGACCCCCAGAGCGCCGTGGCGGACTGGAGCGGCGAAGTGAAGGTGGGGAAGGGGTGGTTCATCGACACGTCGAGTATTTCCGCTGCGTCGGATATCAACGTCATCACCACGGGCTTGTCGTGATGCTTGACCAGCCGGCTCACGCCGTCCAGGAAGG
>JAGODF010000396.1 GCA_017998375.1 Spirochaetota bacterium | reverse complement strand
CCTTGAAGCGGTGTGTGTGCCTGCCGGACATCACCTCTATCACGTGGAACGCGTTGGGACTTCCTTCCGGGTAGTTGCCCTTCAGCCTCCAGATCCCCTTCCGGTTCATGAAATCCACGAGCTTCATGTACTCGTCACGGGGAAGGGGGGTGATACTCGTGCCGCCCTGGTACCGGTCCACATCCAGGACGATCCGCTTCCCCGTCCTGATGACCGCTATGCGCCACTCCAGGTTGCGCACCAGCTTCGCGTGATAGCTCACCGACACCCGGTAGTCCGGCGCCTCCCCTTCCCCCGCCAGGATGGCCGCGGCGAGGAGAAACGCTCCCGCTTTCAGGAATGCCACGATTCACTCCCCCGCGAAATGGAGTCCCAGGGCCGTGACGATGATGGAGTGATTGATGGTGCCGTCCGCCAGCATGACGCGGACCTCGCGCTCGGCCAGGAGCCGGACGTCGATATCCTCCGCCAGGTCGAGGTTCTGGCCCGCCACCTTCCGGCATCCCGTGGCGCGGAAGAAATAGATGCTGTTGTTCATGATCGCGGGATTTGCCGTGAGCTTTTTCATAAGGACGATATCGCCGGCCTCGTAGCCGGTCTCCTCCAGGAGCTCCCGGCGGGCTGCGGCGGCCGGGTCCTCGCCGGGCTCCATGAGGCCCGCGGGCGTCTCGATGGTGCGCTCACCGGTCCCCAGCCGGTGCTGGGTCACGGTGATGAAGCGCCCGTCCGTGTCCAGCGCCACAACGTTGATCCAGTCAGGCGCGTCGATGATGTAGAAATCGTGGCGCTCGTTTTTTCCCGGATGGAGGCAGGAGAGCCTGTTCAGCTCGAAGATGCCGGTCTTGAACACGGATTCGCGTTTCTCGACTACCCAGTCGCTCATTTCGACTTTTTCCATGCGTTTATGAAATCCACCACAGACTTCACCATGGCATCCACGCGCATTTTCCCGAGGTCCGCGTTCGCGTTTTTCAGATCGTTCAGCGTCCAGACGCCGTTGGAAGTGAACTCGTGGCTGGCGCCCTTCTTCCCGGTTGCGGCGGGCACGCCGATCTCCTCGCTCCAGACGTGGGCGAGCTCCGGGTTCTTCTCGAAAAGCTCCTTCAGCTTCGCCGGCTCACCGGTGAAACGGAAGTTCAGGACCGGGTTTTCGATGCGCTCCCGGCGGACCAGCCCCGGTTCAAGGTGCATCATGATGGAGGTTTCGCCCAGGCCCGCGTGCCAGTCGAAGAACTTCTCGTAGGTGCCGGCCGGCACGTCTTTCCGGATGGCGCCGCCTATGCCGATGGCCAGCGCCGTGGCGGGCGTCTCGTGGTTGATACGGTGCATCACCCCCGCCTGGACGATATTGTTGCCGCCGTGATAATTGAAGAACATGAATTTTCGAAAGCCGTGCTTCACGAGCGATTCGGCGCACTCGAAGAGGTACTTCTCCAGGGTTTCCGGGCGAACGCTCACGGTGCCGGGGAAGCCCATGTGGATTTCGCTGTAGCCCGCGAGCGCCAGCGGCGCGACGATGACGCCCGTCTTCGCGGAGATGATCTTCGTGATGCCGAAGGCCTCGTGGAAGTCGGTGCCCAGCGGGAGGTGCGGGCCCTGCTGCTCGGTGCTCCCGAGTGGGATGATGATCATGTCGCCGGACTTGAGGTAATCGCGCACGTCCTGCCAGGTCATCTCCTGGAGAACGAGGGGGCGCTCCGCGGTCTGGCCCGCCGCGCCGCTTCCCGCCATCATGACGGCGAGCGCCAGGAAAACGGCAGGGAGCGCCGGCATGGCGCGCCGGAAGATCATTGCGGCCCGCATTTCGCCCACTCGGTGGTTTCTGCGGGAACCGTTCCCGGCAGGTTGATGACGCTCAGAAGCGGGCTCTTCGACGGCAGGCGCTCGTACTTCCACGCGTCCACCTCGTAGTAGTCAGGGAACTGGATCTTTTTCTGGTAGTCGAGCGCGCCGTGCACCACGTAGTGCCAGTAGATACCGCCGCGGATCCCGTGCCAGAAGCGCTGCTTGCGCCCCTTCGGGTAGGTGTTCGCCCAGATGGTGCGCAGCGCGATGGAGCGCTCGTCGAACGGCATGCCCATCACGTTCAGCCGGTAGCTCGTGGGGAACTTGTCCCACATCTCCTCGGCGTTGCTGGGGTAGTAGATCCGCACCGGCACGCCGAGCTCGCGGGCGGTCTTTCCTATCGACCTCATCGCCCGGTCCTTTAAAAGGTCCCCCTCGATGATGGCGATGCGCCCCTGCTGGTAGAGAAGCCGCACGTAGCGGTACGCCTCGGGATTGCGCAACCAGCCGAAGTCGCCGAAGGCCGGCGACGGCTGGGAGATGCGGACGTAATGTTTCTGGAGCTTCTCGCGGTAGTACTTGTAAACCCAGACGACGCGGTTGATCTTGTCGTCGCCGCGGTACTCGTCGCGGATGAGCTTCTCGGCCTTGCGGACGTTGCGGGCGTCGAAGAGGGAGATGAACTCCTTCGGCGATTTCGCCTCCTTCACCAGGGCGCGTATCATCCGGTGGAGGCGCACCACGTGGATGTCGTAGTCCATGAGGAACGCGTATCGGCTGCGCGCGTAGGCGATGAAGGAGTAGTTCGCCTCGGCGGCGACGCCGAAATACGCGCCGCCCAGATTCTTAATGTACGGCATGAAGAGGAAGTGCTGGCTCTCGTTGCTGGTCACGTACGAGAGCGGATCCTTGCAGTCGGGACGCGACCAGGCGACCTGGTCGCAGAGCGGCTTGTCGAGGACGTCGTTTTCAATGGATGATATCAGCTTCCGCTCCGGCTCGGTGAGCGGACAGGGATCGGGCAGGTCCGCGGGCGGCGACTGCAGCATCCATCCCGGGCCGCTGGTTAGATACGGCGTGGACGAGGCGCAGCGGAAGGAGAGCCTGTTGCCGCCGCTCTGTATCCGCTCGAGCCTGCGCGCCCAGCCCTTCATGTAGTCGGCGGGCCACCAGAAGCTCCCGCCGCGGAGCACCTTGAGCGCGTGGCCGTCGCAGGGATACTTGCCGCTGCAGGGCCCCTTGGGATCGCGCCCGGAGCACGCGGGGCCGCAGGGTTTGGCGCATCCCTCCCGGCACTCACTCGCCCAGTCGTTCACCCACTCGAATCCGTTGCCCGCCATATCATGCACGCCGTAGTGATTCGCCGGATAGCTTCCCACGTCCTGCGTTCTGTCGATGCCGCTTTTTCGACAGCCGCGGTAATAGGCTTTGGAGCAGTCGGGGGCCTCGTTGCCCCAGGGATAGACGGTGCCCTGGGGGCCGCCGCGCGCCGTGAACTCCCACTCCGCCTCGGTGGGAAGCCGCTTGCCGGCCCACTTGCAGTAGGTGTGGGCCATCTCCCAGGATACGGGGACCGCCGGCTGTTTCGGCCCGCGGAACCCGTTGTAGAGCGGATGGTTGAAGT
>JAGODF010000395.1 GCA_017998375.1 Spirochaetota bacterium | reverse complement strand
CGAGTCCCTCTATGGCGCGACCACCTCGCGCATCACGCGCCATCAGCTCTTCGTCCACGCCGACATTCCCTACACGTCGCACAACAGCGCCATGTGTTTCGCCGCCGATATCGATGGCGGCGATCTGGACGCGGTAATCAGGCACTGCGCCGCACTTCTGGAAAGGGAACAGGCGGAGGGATCGGACCCAGGGCTCTGCGTCGCCGTCGTCGATTCCATCGCGGAACCCAGGGCGCTCATCGACTTTGGACTCGATGCCACGAGAAAGGTCCTGACGAAGAAGGAGGCGTACGCGCTGGCGGAGCGCCTGGGCATACATCTTTCGGAGCACGGGGGCACGGGCGGCGGCGTTATCGGCGCCCTGGCCGGGACGGGGCTCCGGCTCTACGGCAACAACGGCAGGTTCAAGGGCTGGCTGCCTTTCGCAGACGGGGAAAGGGACACCACCGCGGGCGCCCTGCTGCGGAGGCCTGAAATCGACGACATACGCACGCTGGAGGGACCGGGACCCGGCCCGAACGGGAGGATAGTTTTACAGGAGAAGGTGAAGACGGTTCTGTTGGATGGGATGTCGGTCCTGCTGGTGAAAGGAAGGCCCGGGGAACCGGGCGTCTGGGAAAATCTATCCCGTGATGAAATCAGGAAATTCTGACTACTCCGCGCTGTAGAGTATCTTTCCCGATTCGCCGAAGTCGTAGTTGCCCAGCGGCTCCACCAGGCGGCGGAAATCCTTAGCCCCGAGCGCGTCGATGAAAGCGCGCACCCCCTTCTTGAAAAACGTTTCCTGGGTGAGGACCATGTCGAAGCTCTCCCTCACGAGCGGCTCGAACGGCAGGCCCAGCAGCTTCGAGACGGCCACCGTCGCCACCCCGGCGTCGGCCAGCCCGGAGAGGATGGAGAGGCCCACCTCCATGTGCGTCCTTACCTCCCTGGTGTAACCGGCGACCGCGGACGTGCTGATTCCCTCGCGTTCCAGCCGGTAGTCGATCAGTAGCCTGGTGCCGGAGCCTTTCTGTCGGTTGACGAACCGCACCGAGGCGCCGTCCAGGTCGCTGAAGGTTTTCACCGGTTTCTCCATCGATGGCGACGAGACGAAGCCCAGCTCGCGGTAGAAGAGGTGCACCACGGCTATTTTCATGCCCTCGAAGGAGGAGATGATATACGGGATGTTGTAGCTTCCGGTTTCGGGATCGAAGAGGTGGCACCAGGCGAGGTCGGTATTGCCACGGCGCAGCAGGTCGAGCCCTTCGGTGCTGCCCGTACTGGAGCTGAAGATGTGGAAACCGGGGATCCGCATGCTGTTCATGAGGATGTCGAGCACCGGGTCGTTGCTTCCCGCGGCGAAGACGGCGTCCATTTCCCGGCGTTCGTTCCTGTCGGTCTCGCGGCCTGCGCGCGCGCTGGTGCTGATCCACTCGTCTATCATCGGCTTGGGAAACACCCACTTGCCCGTGACCCGTGTGCAGGGAATGCGGTTGTCCTTGATGAGGGCGTAGACCTGCTTCTCGTGGATGCCGAGATACTCGGCGACTTCCTTCGTGTTCATCAATTCACCCGGCATGCCCACCTCCATGTATGCGGATGATATATAACACGTCACCGGGAAAAAAAAGCAAGTTTTTATTCTTTTTTCACACAATCTTCGTTCATGCGTCGCAACCGGTGTTGACAAAATCCGGGACAGGGTATACCGTGCCGTGATTCTCCGGGCCCGCCGCGCCACGGCGCTGGTAGTATGGGGGTTATGATACGGCCCGCCCGGCGCAGTTCACAGACGGAGGCAGGACGTGAAGAACCCCATTCTCGCACCGGAACTCAAGGACCTCCTGAAGCGCAAGCGCTACCGCGTGATAAAATCGTTCCTCGAGGACCAGCACCCCCGCGAAAACGCCGAGTACCTCGGCTACCTGGAGCCCGAGGAAATATGGAAGATACTCGGGCAGGTCGACAAGTACACCGCCTCCGAGATATTCGGTTACCTGGACATTGACGTCCAGGTGGCCATGGCCTCCGGCAAGTTCAAGAAGAACCTGAAGACCCTGGTCCAGGAGATGTCGCACGACGACCGTGCCTACCTCTTCCAGCACCTTGACAAGGAGCTTGTCGACAGACTGCTGCTCCTTCTCCCGTCGAAGGACCGCGCCGACGTCATCAAGCTTACCTCCTACCGCGAGGACACCTGCGGCGCCATTATGACCACCGACTACGCGACGCTGCTCGAGACCGACACCGCCGGTACGGCGGTGCGGAAGATACGCCGCGACGCCCCGGGGAAGGAGACGGTCTACTACATCTACGTGACCGACGAGCGCGGCGTCCTCATCGGCATAGTGTCGCTCAGGAAGCTCATCCTCGCCAAACCGAAGGAGCTGGTGCGCAACCTCATGAAGGGGGACGTCATCTTCGCGCTGGTGGACGATGACCAGGAGAAGGCGGCGCGGCTCATCGACGAGTACGACCTCCTGGCGCTGCCCGTGGTGGACCAGAACAACCGCCTGGCGGGCATCATCACCTACGACGACGCCATCGACATCATCCGCGAAGAGCAGACCGAGGACATGGAAAAACTGATGGCCATCACCGGGGGCGCCGAGGACGAAACCTATCTCGAGGTCCCCGTCTGGGTGCACTTCCGCAAGCGCGTGGGCTGGGTGGTTGTCCTCGCGGCCCTGCAGTTCATATCGGGGATGATAATAGAGGGCTTCCGCGATACGCTCCAGTATCTGATCATCCTCGCCTATTACATGCCGCTGATGAATTCGGCGGGCGGTAACACCGGCTCGCAGTCGGCGACCATGGTGATACGCGCCATCGCGCTGGGCCAGCTCACCTCGCACGATATCATCAACGTTATAAAAAAGGAGTTCATCGTCAGCCTGATGATAGGGGTCAGCGTGGGATTGCTCGTGTTCGGCAGGGTGATGCTGGCTCCCACCGGTCACGCGGGGATCCCGCCCGAGATCTGGATCGGGAAGATAGCGCTCATGATCTCTATGGCGCTGGCGGTGCAGGTGATATGGGCCACGGTGCTCGGGGCCCTCATCCCGGTTGTTGCGAACAAAGTCAAAATCGATCCGGCCGTAGTCTCGAGCCCCGCAATCGCCACGTTCGTGGACATCGGCGGCATCGCCATCTACTTCACTACGGCGAAGCTGGTGCTCGGAATCTGAAAGCGCGGAAGCGTTTCCGCGCCTGCGTAGGGGGAAATGCGGGCGTGACATGATCCGAAAGCGCGGAAGCGTTTCCGCGCCTGCGCGAAAGGTATACCGGAAACCATATGAGATTCACGATAACATCTCGCGGCACCGTGAGCGCCGCCCGGGCGGGGACGCTCGAACTCTTCCACGGCGCCGTGCACACGCCGTTTTTCATGCCGGTGGCGACGGCCGGCGCGGTGAAAGCGCTCGCGCTC
>JAGODF010000058.1 GCA_017998375.1 Spirochaetota bacterium | reverse complement strand
TCCGTGGCTGAAAGAATACAGCAACCTGGGAATCCCCAGCACATTCAAGCCGTATCCGGACAAACCGGTTTTTCATATCCTCGAAGAGACCGCGCGCAAGTACAAAAAGAACGGATTAATCCAGTATGATTACAAGATGACGTATCCCGAGGTAAGGCGAAATGCCGAGAAGCTCGCCTCCGCGTTTCTGAAAATGGGTCTCGTGAAGGGCGACCGCGTCGCCACGATCCTTCCCACGTCGATCCAGTTCGTCCTGGCCGATTACGCGATATCGCGCGCCGGGCTGGTCCATATCCCGTCGAGTTCGCTCGAGCCCCTGGAAACACTGCGTCACAAGTTCCAGGAGGGAACGCCGAAGGCGCTGGTCTGCCTGGCGCAGCACGGGGAGATGGCGAAGGGACTCATGGTGAAAAGCAGCGTGAAGCACCTGATCCTCACGAAGATCGACGACTACGCCACCGACGTCGCCGAGCTCAAGGGCTACGAGATAGTGAGCGACGTGCCCGGCGCGATCTGGCTGACGGACATCCTGAAAAAAGAGTCGGGCGACGGACTGCCGGCGCAGGCATGCGACGTGGAGCGCGAGGTGGAGACGCTCCTCTTCACCGGAGGCACCACGGGAGTGCCCAAGGGATGCATGCTGACGCACCGCAATATTTACGCGAACACGATCCAGAATTTCTACGCGGTGGGGCCGTCGGCGAAAATCATGAAGGGCGCCATCGCGGTGCTGCTGGGCCTGCCGTTCTTCCATTCCTACGGGCATTCCATCATGCACACGATGACCATGCTGGGCGCGGACCAGATCCTCATCCCGGAGCCGCGGGACACGAAGAGCATGGTGCGGATGATTCTGAAATACCGGCCGGTGCTGCAGTTCGGCGTGCCGGCGCAGTTCATGAGCCTGGCCGCCGAGGGCGTCGAGGGGCTGAACATCCTCGGTGTATCAGGCTCGGCGCCGCTGCCCGAGGCGACGCAGAAGAACTTCGAGCAGAAGGGGCAGGGCGGCATCATGGAGGGCTACGGCCTCTCGGAGATGTCTCCCACGACGCACCTGAATATCACCCTGCTGCGAAGGCTGTTCGGTGGAGAGAAGGGGCTGCGCGTCCTGGTGTTCCTGCTGGGACTTCCGGGCGTATCACCCGTGGTCAACGGCTTCATGCGCCTGCAGGGAACGCGCCTGACCGGGCAGATAACGGGAATGCTTACCGGCTTCCTGATGAAATCATCGAGCAAAAAGGCGTCACGTAAGACGGCGGAGCGCCGCGGTACAATCGGCATTCCGTTCCCCGACACGGAAATCAAGATACTCGACGTGGACGACGGAAGGCACCTCACGTGGGACGAGATTCTCGCAGGGAAGACCGGGGAGATGTGCCTCCGGGGGCCGCAGCGCATGCTCGGGTACTGGCCGAAGGCGGGAAGCGGCCTGGACGAGGAGGGATACGTGCGCACCAGCGACGTGGTGAAGGTTGATGCGCGGGGCTACTTCTCCGTGGTGGACCGCACCAAGGATATGATCATCGTGGGCGGTTACAAGGTCTATTCGCGCGAGGTGGACGATCTCCTGCACCATCATCCCGACATCGCCGACGCCGCCACCGTGGGCGTGCCCGATCCCGCACGGGAGGGGAGCGAGCGCGTGGTGGTGTTCGTGAAGCCGAAGGGCGGGAAGCGCGGGAAGCTGACGGAGCAGGCCATAATAGACTACCTCGCCGAACGCGTGGCGAAATACGCGGTCCCGAGGGTGGTGAGCATCATCGATGAACTGCCGCTTACGCCGGTCCAGAAGGTGGACAAGAAGGCGCTGCGGGAAATGGCCGCACAGGCATACGCGAAGTCGGGCGGGAAAGCACCCGCGGGGAAAAAATCCGCGAAGAAGAAAAAGCAGGGCAAGAAGTAAAAGAAAGAAAACCACGGAGGCGCAGAGGCACAGAGGAACGACAGGAATGTATCACACGGAGACGCGGAGAAAGGATAATGGGACGTGTCATTCCCGAGAATGCAGGAATCCATGTTCGGTATGTGCAATGTATATCCGTGGATGCATAAAGGTGATAGAGAAAAAAGCAGCGAACATTGGATCTTTTCTGGCCGGTTTGATCATGGAGAACGCCTCTCCCTCTTCCATGCTTCAAGCGGGAGAGGGTGCGCAGCGTGCGGGTGAGGGCAAACGCTTCATGATTGGCAAGAATTGGATTCCCGCCTTCGCGGGAATGACATAGTAAAATAATTTCCATAAGGAGAAAGCCATGCAGGAATGTGTATTTATCGACGGAGTGAGGACGCCGAACGGGCGCGCCCACAGGGAGAAGGGATGGTTCAGGAAGAAGAGGCCGGATGAACTTCTGAGCGAGGTCTACAAGGGTCTCTTCGATCGCAACAAGGGCGTGAAGCCCGAAGACGTGGACGCGGTCTTCGTGGGAAGCGCCAATCCCTCGGGGATGCAGAACGATATCGGCCGGCTGGGCTGGCTCGCCTCGGGTCTGCCGGAGCGGGTTCCCACCAACACGCTGACCAACCAGTGTCCATCGGGCATGTCGGCCATCATGCACGCGGCGCGCGCCATCAGGACCGGGGAGACCGACATCATGATAGCTGCCGGCGTCGAGGACATGGAGAAGGTTCCCATGGGCGCGAATATCGACTTCCCGCCCAGGCTCCTTAAATTCTACAACGGCGCCGATCTCCTCATGGGGATGACGGCCGAGAAGGTCGCCGAGCAATACAACATCTCCCGCGCGGACATGGAGAACATGGCGTACTGGTCGAACAAGAAGGCCGCCGCTGCGCGCGACGCGGGCAAGTTCAAGAACGAGATCATCCCGGTCATGGGACACGACGACGCGGGCAACGAGATGATGGTCGATACCGACCAGTGGATCCGCGGCGACGTGAGCGTGGAGAAGATGGCGACGATGCAGCCGTCCTTCAAGCCGAATGGTACCGTCACCGCCGCTACGGCGTCGCCGCTCACCCAGGGCGCCTGCGCGGTGCTGATGATGAGCCGCGCGAAGGCCGACAAACTGGGGCTTCCCTACAGGTACAAGTACAGTATGGGCGTCCTCGAGGGCTGCGATCCTACCATGATGGGCATTGGTCCCATTCCCGCGGTGAAGAAGCTCTTCGCGAAGACGGGCCTCTCGCCAAAGGATATTGGGCCCGTCGAGCTGAACGAAGCCTTCGCGAGCCAGTCGCTGGCATGCATCCGCGACCTGAAACTCGACAAGGAGAACGCGCCGTTCGACCGCGTCAATGTCTGGGGAGGCGCCATCGCCCTGGGACATCCGCTGGGCGAGTCCGGCGCGCGCATCACCGTGACGCTGCTCAACGTGATGAAGAGCGAATTCCCGGACGCGAAGTACGGCCTGGCGTCGCTCTGCGGAGCTTTCGGCAACGCTGCGGCGCTACTGGTGGAGAAGGTGTGACGGCTGAATGCATGTGATGGAGGGTGTGGATGTCATGGTGAGCGGAGTCGAACCATGACATCCCGCCGATGAACGGGTTCCAATGGCGCCATCCTCCGACTCCGCTCAGGATGACGTCGCATTTTTCATCAAAACAAATAATTAATCGTGGGAGGACGACAATGAGGAGGATGATGGTTGTGTGCGCCTGCGCTGCGCTCGTGGTGCTGGGAACGTCGGTGCTCGACGCGGCAGGTGAATGGACGCTCCGGAAAAACGCGGACGGTATCGCCTGCTACACGAAGCCTCAGGAGGGCCTGGAACTTGATCAATTCAAGGGCGTCGGGGTGATAAACGCGCGCCTGGAGAACGTGGCCTCGGTGTTCCGCGACGTGCCTTCGTACACGCAGTGGATGTTCAATTGCCGCGAAATCAGGACGCTTCAGGACATGGGCAACGACCGGCTGATAGTCTACTACGTGAACCGCTCGCCCTGGCCGGTGGCGGACCGCGACGCGGTGGTGCGGTCCAGCGTGACACAGAATGAGAAGGACGGCGGCGGGGTGGTGCTGATAGAATCGATCCAGCACGCGCATCCTTCGCCCGGCGGCAGGGTGAGGATGCCCTTCCTGCGCGCGCTGTTCATCCTGCAGTACATCGACCGGGAGCACACCCGCGTCATCTTCGACATCAAGGCGAACCCCGGTGGATCCGTGCCGGCCACGCTGGTGAACACTTTCACGCGGGACCATCCCTATCACACGATCATGGGACTCCGCAAGGTGGTTCAGCAGCCGAAGTACGCCGAGCTCGGCAGGAACGCGAAGGAGAGGGCCCTCGCGGAGAAACTGTTCCAGGCTAAAGGGAAGTAGAAACGCTTTCGTAATTGATAATGGCTGCCGAGCTGTCTGAAAGCTGATGTCTCACGCGGAGCCGCGGAGAACGCGGAGAGTGAAAGGAAGGGGCGGATTCGAATCCGCCCCTTTGTTATTTGTCGTGTATCTGCGTCTATTTGTGTTTATCCGCGGTTTCCTATCTTATCTTGCTCCGCGTCTCCGCGTGAAACCACACTTGTCATTACTTCATCCGTGTCTCTGTGCCTCTGTGGTTTTTAGTTTTCGTCATCTCCAGGAATGATTTGACATGACGGCAGGCCGGTGCAATGCTTGGTGGGGACCGTTGCCATGCCGAAGAAATCACAGAACAGCAGAACATCCCGCGCCGCGCCGAAAAGTACCGGGCGCCCCTTCGGCAGGGACGGCGTGACGGAGGCGGTCCTCGACGCCGCGGGCGAGCTCTTCTCCCTTCACGGCTTCGACGGCGTCTCGCTCCGCGATATCGCGAAGAAGGCCGGGGTGAACCATGGCCTCATTCACCGCCATTTCGGCTCCAAGGAGAACCTGCGCCGCCGGACCCTCCAGCAGATGGCCGATGCCATGCTTGCGGACGTCGTCGATGCCGACAATCTTGACGAGTTCATCCGCAGGGCGTTCCGGTCGCTCACGAAGCACGAACACTTCTGGCGCATCCTGGCGCGCACCATCCTGGACGGTTACAGCATCGGGGACATGCACGACCGCTACCCGATTGCCCGGCTCATGATCGAGAGGGTGGACGCGGCGATGAGGGCCGGGACACTCCGCCGGGACATCGACCCGCGGATGCTCGTGGCGGCCATGTTCTCCTTTTCCTGCGGTTTCATCATGTTCGAGCCGTTCGTCCTCGCGTCGGCAGACCTGGACGGCATGGATCCGGGCGAAGCGCGCGGGAAAATCCTCGCCGCGGCGATGTCCCTTCTGGGAAGCGGCACGGGCGGCGCGTAGCTCTATCATTTTATTAACCTGATCAGCGCGTACACAAACTCAATACACTGGTTCATCAGCGCGAAGACGCAGACTCCGAAGAACATGTTCGCGGCAGTGCGGTACCCGGGCAGGATCATCTGCAGATTCTTTTCCTGCGCCGCGGTTCCCTTGCCCCATTTGTCAAGAGCTCCCGCGAGCAGCGCTCCCGCGACGATTGACCCCAGAAACACCATTGTCTGGACAATTGCGGCAATCATCGATTCCTGCGCGGGAGCGAAGGCGAGGCGGGAGAGCGTCGGTATCAGGAAGAGAAAAAGCAGGAGGCGGTTGCGCATGTCCAGCATGAAGCTCAGTCCACCGAGGAGCGCGAAGGGAAGGAGATAGAGGAGGATGATAGCCGCGAACAGCAGCCAGTTGTGCCAAACATATTCTGCAAATCCCGCCGGCATGCCGAACTCCCGGAAAACCTCCTGCCGCCCGGCGACCATCAGCATGAAAAACGTGAGCGGGATAGTGGCGAGGCACGCGTACATCAGCATGCGCGTCTGGCCGGTATCATTGCCCGGCTTGAGCATGTGTCTGATTATCCTGAACGTGAAGTAAACGCTTATGCAGAGGTTAACTGCCGCCCCCACTCGATCCATGGCGATCCTCCCTGCGGTGAAGAAAACGTGTGCGTACTCTCCCTGTAATATGCTCCGGCCGGGAGGCAAAGTCAAATTGTTCCATTGCTGGAGGTCCGACAGGGTGATATTCCCTCGTCGCCTCGGCGGTTATGCACCATGCCGCCCGTGATGCGCGGATACATCCTGGAAGAAAAATGCGTTGGAAAGGGAAAAATGGTTGACGGTGTAGTCGTTTGTATACATATTTGTAGTCAATTGTATACATAGCAGGGGGGGCGATGAAAAAGAGCATCGACGGAAAGTCAGTTATCCTGACCCGAAGGTTGTTGCTGGAAAAAGCCGCCGTCCTCGGGGGGGCCGCCGTCCTGGCTGGGTTGGAGGGCCCGGCGCGCCTTCTTGGGGGATTTCCCGCCATCGTCGGAAAGGAGCCCAGGCCGGAGAAGCTCATCTATGTCGCCGTCGACGCCCTGCACCCGGCGTATTTCAGCCTCGATTCCCGGGGGTACGCCGGGGGCGGGCCCGGGAACTGGCTCATGCCGAATGTCCGCGCCTTCCTTGATAGATCGCTCTGGTACCCCAACGCCCAGGCGCACCTTCCCGCGGCGACGGACATGAACCACCTGAACGCCATGGCGGGGACCAGCTCAGCCCAGACGGGGATAATAGGAGTCTGGGCCCAGCCTGCCTCGTGGGACGGGGACCGGGCGGTGATACGGCGCTCGAGCCTTTCATTCGCGCGCGACGATATCGGCCGTCCCGTGGACACTATCTTCCATGCCTGGAAGCGCCGGTGGCCCGGTTCAAAGACAATGCTCGTGAGCGGGAAGGAGTGGGTGGCGGAGATGTTCCGTGACGATACCGGCCGTCCCTCCGTGGATATCCTGGTGGCCGGCACGGATCACCCGGCGTATCTCCCAGAGCCGGAGAAGGAGCGGTTCGCCGATCCACGGGGGGACGCCGACGCGGCCTGCGATCCCGAGTCGGGAAGGAAGGGATTCTTCGATTTCGCCGGCATGCGGTGGGGAAACATGCTCGGCCACATGAGCCCCTCGAGAGTGATGACGCGCCTTTACACGGGCCAGGGTAGCCTCCTGACGGCGCAGATGGAGCATTTCCCGCGGCGCTTTCCCCATGACCGGTGGGTGGTCGACGCGGCCCTGGAGATATTCCGGAGAGAGGACCCGGACCTGGCGTATCTTCTCCTGGCCCAGTGCGACGACGGCGGGCACTGCATCGGCACGGCCCATGATCCGTCGGAGTTCGTGCCGGGCGATCCCGACATCGTCGGCAACGGGTGCAGCTGGGACGATAAGCTGCTGGTGAGCGCGCGCAATCCCATGCTGGCCCGGGAGGCCTCCCTGGACTGCGTGCGCGATGTGGACGCACAGTTCGGCCGCCTCATGCGGGGCCTTGAGGAGCGGGGTATAACCCGGAAGGCGCGTATCATTTTTCTGAGCGATCATTCCGCGATCAACCACCTTTCCACAGAGAATTTCCTCTCCACCGACGTCATGGGGGTGATGGAGGCCGCTGGCGTGAACATGGAGGGTGTGTACGCTTTCAGCGTCAGCAGCTACGGCGTCATCTACTGGCGCAATCGCAAGGACGAGGTCGCGAAGGCGAAGGAGAAACTCATGTGTCATCGCGCCTTGAATCCCCAGACCGGCGCCGTGGAATGTCCCTGGCACATCCTGGACCGAGACGAGATGCGCCGCGGCGTTCCTGGGATCAGCATTCCGGGAGAGCTCTATCACCGGTACTACGTCGACGTCGACCGGGAGCGGACCATGCTATGGCCGGACCTGGTGGTCCTGGCGAGAAACGGGTGGCAGATACCGGTCTACAACGGGCACATTCCCAATGTGGGGATCAGCGTGCCCACCTGGACGCCGCCATGGCGGGTGTACAACGGCGGCCACGGCTCCGTGGATACACTGCCGATCGTCGCGGTGGTCTCCGTTCCCGGGGGGAGGCGCGGCGTGAGTCGGCGGGCGATACGCATATCGGACCTGGGGGCCACGGCTCTTTCCCTGGCGGGGCTTTCCGTCGGGAGCACAGTCATCGGCCGGGACCTGTCGCGGGAATTGCGGTGATCGACGGCGGTATCATGCGGTAACGCCGGGCGAGCCGAGTTCGTGAAAAAGTAACTGGAAAATAATGGATTTCCGCCTGCGCGGGAATGTAAGATGCATGAAGAATAGTTAGTAGTAGAGAAGGGTATTGTAGCGGAAAAACCGGGTTATAGGGGTTAATCACATGAAACATGGAATCGTTATCATAATATCAATGCTGGCATCGGCATTAATGCTTGCGGGCTGCTGCGGGAGCGACGACAGCGTTTCGGGGAAGGCTCCGGAACTGCTCTCGAAATACTGCAATGAGGTTATCGGCAGTCCCAGGGTGGAGAAAATCTCGGAGCATGTCTGGGCGGCCGTCGGTTACGACCTGGCGAGCACGGTGCTGGTGCATACGCCGCGGGGCAATGTCGTCATCGATGTGTCCATGAGCCCGGCGCGGGCGCGCGAGGCGAAGAAGGCCCTGCTGGCGGTCGCTCCCCGCGCGCCGGTGAAAGCGATCATCTACACGCACAGTCATATCGACCATATCGGCGGCGCCTCGGAGTGGATCGAGCCCGGCACGCAGGTCTGGGCCACCGACGCCTTCGTGAAGCACTTTTTCAAGCAGTACGGCCTCTTTCGACGCGCTGAGACCCTGCGCGGGCGCAGGCAGTTCGCGCACGACGTGCCCGCCTCCGAGATCCCCTGCTCCGGCCTGGGCAGGCTCACCGACATACAGGCGGCGCTGGAAAACGGTATCAGGCTGCCCACCCACACGTTTACCGGCAGGAAGGTGCTCGACTTCGGCGGCGTGAAAATCGAGATGCGCGAGGCACACGGCGAGACCCATGATCACCTCTTTGTCTGGATTCCCGGCGACAGGACGCTCGTGCCCGGCGACAATTTCTACTGGTCGTTCCCGAACCTCTACACCATCCGCGGCACGAGCCCCCGGCCGGTGGACGACTGGATCGCGGGTCTGGACGAGATGCGGGGGCTGCGGCCCGCGCACATGATTCCCGTGCATACGAAGGCGATCCACGACGAAGCTGCGATCGAGGATGCGCTATCGAGCTATCGCGACGCCATCCAGTGGGTGCGCGACGAGGTGGTGCGGCGCGGCAACCGCGGCGAGGATATCGACACCATCGCGGAAAATATCAGGCTGCCGGAGCACCTGGCGCGGAAGCCGTGGCTGGGCGAGTACTACGGGCAGGTGAGCTGGTCCGCGCGCGGCATCTACTCGAACTACCTCGGCTGGTTCGACGGCCGCGCCGACAAGCTCTACCCGATGCCGTCGGCGGAGGCGGCGAAGCGGGAGATCGCGCTGATGGGCGGCGCTTCGAAAGTGCGCGCGGAGTCGGAGAAAGCGGAGAAAGCCGGCGACTACCGGTGGGCCATCCACCTGCTGGCGAAGCTGCGTGCCGCGGGCGAGGGGGGCGATATCGCACAACGTCTCGCCGGGTGCTACCGGGGGCTTGCTTCCACGATTGCGAACGCGAACGGGAGCGGGTACCTGCGTCAGAGCGCCATCGAGGAACTCGAGGGCGTGAAGGAGCCCGGGGTGCCGAAGATAGGGGAGGGCCTCGCCTCGAAGGTTCCACTGGAGACTATTTTCTTCATCATGGCCGTGAAGCTCATCCCGGAAAAGGCGATGGATGTCCACGAGTCGGTGCGCTTTGATTTTCCCGCGGAGGGAAAGAGCTTTACCGTCACCGTGAGAAAAGGAGTCGCGGAGGTGGTGAGCGGCAGGGCGCTCCCCGGAACGCCGGAACCGGTCGCCGTGGTCACGGCGGACGGCACTACCTACCGGCGCGTGGCGCTGAAGATGGAGAGCCCCGTGACGGCGCTGAAGTCCGGCGGTCTTCGGGTCGGCGGGAGCTGGATAAAGTTCCTCTCCTTCATGAACCGATTCGACCGTGAGCCGTAAGAGGGGTGATAGCGGGTATTTCCCGGGAGGTCGGATGATGAGAACTGGAGTCCTCAAGTATTTCGCGGTGTACAAGCCCTATGGCATGCTGAGCCAGTTTTCTCCCCGCGGGGACGCGCCCACGCTCGCGGGTCTCGGCGATTTTCCCCGTGACGTGTATCCCGTCGGCCGGCTCGATGCCGACAGCGAGGGGCTCCTTCTTCTCACCAACGACAGGGAACTCAATCACCGGCTCCTGGACCCGAAGTTCCGCCACCGGCGCACGTACCTGGTCCAGGTGGACGGCCTCGTGACGCGCGAAGCGGTCGATATTCTTTCACGGGGTGTGAGTATCACCCTGGATGGAAGGCTCTATCGCACCAGGCCCGCCCTGGCCCGCATGCTCGATAAGGAACCGCAGCTGCCGGCGCGCGTACCCCCCGTCCGCTATCGGAAAACCGTTCCCACCTCGTGGATAGAGCTCACCCTGCGGGAAGGGAAAAACCGCCAGGTTCGCAGGATGACCGCCGCCGCGGGCTTTCCCACGCTCCGGCTCGTCCGTGTCGCCATCGAAAAGGTCACGTTGGGAAACATGCGCCCCGGCGAGGTGCGGGAATACGACGGCGGGGCGATACGGGCGCTCCTCTTCGGATAGCGCTCCGCCATGGGCGCAGCGGGCGGTATCTTCCCGATGGTATCGACGTTTGACAGGGGTTGGCGCATTACCGAAAAGGGAGTTGCGGCAAGGCCAATAACACTTGACGCCGCCGGTAATCACGATATGATGATTAGAAAAAAAGGGGAGGCGGTGTGTATGAAAAAGATCATGTTGGTAGTGCTGGCGCTTGTTCTGACGGTCAGTATGGGGTCCACGGCTTTTGCATGGCCCGACGGTAACAGGGAAGGCCTTCTCCTCGGACTCACCGGGGGATTCGCCAATGTCGAATTCGAAAGCGGGAGTAGGTCCGAAGACGGTACCGGTTTTATGGCCGGTGCGCTCCTGGGGATCGGTTTGAACGAGCAGGTTCTGCTGAGTTTCAAGTACAGGTATTATAACGTGACTCCGGACGTGATCACGTATCATACGTTTACATGGTGCGCGGACCTCATTTTCTTTCCCGTTCAGGGGAACGGCCTGTTCTTGAATGGCGGGTTGGGCCGCGCGCTTGTAGATCCGGATGCCTATGGCGCCCAGAGCAAGGGGGGGATGATATTATACGCCGGCGTCGGGTATGAAATCGTCAAGTGGTTCTTCCTGTCCATCGATTACGGCAGGGCCAACCTCGAGGATGACATGACCGGCACAACTATAACGATATCTGCAACGTTGCTGGGATATTAAGGGACCGGCATACAATGCACACATATCCGGGTAGAGACGCGATTATTCGCGTCTCTACTTTTACAAATCGCGTTTTTTACTACAACATGCGGTTTTTTTAGTGCCGTGCTATTGACGGGCAGTGGGTTATTCAGTATATTAATATTGGTCGAACCACTGAATCACCGAACCAATATTGAATATGGATGCACTTGCCGGCATATCTCTCAATCCAGTGAACAGGAGCCGCCTCCACGAGGAGATCGTCAGCCAGATCGAGAAGAAGATCCTCGACGGAGCGCTGCCCGCGGGGGAAAAGCTCCCCACGGAGCGCGAGCTCGCGGTGACGCTGGGGGTGAACCGGGCGACCGTGCGCGAGGCGCTGAAAAAGCTCGAAATGCTGGGCCTGGTGGAGATCAACCACGGCGACGGAATCTATGTGAAGGACTTCCTCGAAAGCGGCAACCTGGAAGTCCTGAAGGCGCTGATCTACCGCGAGGGCGGCATGGACGCGGCGATGATGAAAAACATCCTCGACATCCGCAAGATACTCGCCCCGGAGATGGCGGCCCTGGCCGCGGTCAACCGCGGCGAGAGGCACCTCGCCGAGCTGAGGGACGTTGTCGAGCGGGGAGATGAGATTCCGGTCCTGGAAGCGGACCTTGCTGTCCACCATGTGATCGCGAGGGCGGGCGGGAACTTCCTCATTATCTTCATACTCAATTTTTTCAACCAGCTTTTCAGGGACTACGGGTTCCTGTATTTCGATGATTTGAAGAACGCGGCCCGCTCTCGGAAGTTTCACCGCGATATCTACATGTCGCTGTGCGCGGGCGACGCGGAAAAATCCCGGAAGATCATGAGGGACGTACTGCAGTACGCCGAGGACCGTACCATGGAGAAGATGCGCGGGAAATAGCGCGGCGGCGGGCGCCGTGAAATCCGCGGCGTCAATAGAAGGAGATACGCGGGGGAGCATCATGAAACGGTTTATCGAGGAACACGGCAGGGAAACTTTCGATCTGGTCGTCATCGGCGGGGGGATAACCGGCGCGGCGGTCGCCTACGACGCGGCGAGCCGGGGGCTTTCCGTGGCGCTGGTGGAGAAGGGCGATTTCGGCGGCGCGACGTCGTCGGCGACGTCGAAGATGATACACGGGGGCCTGCGCTACCTGGCCACCATGGAGCTCGGACTGGTGCGCGAATCGCTGCGCGAGCGGAAGATGATGGAGAACATCGCGCCGAATTTCGTCTACCCGGTGCCTTTCATGTTCGCGACCGGGAAGCAGCGCCTCTCCAACCGGAGGTGGTTCATCGAGATCGGGATGGTGCTCTACGACATCCTCTCCTTCGACAAGGGCTGGACCTGGGACAAGAGCAAGAAAATTCCACTGCACCGCAACCTGTCGGCGCGGCGCGTCCTCGAGCTGGAGCCCAACGTGAAGCGCGAGGGCCTCACGGGAGCGGCGATCTACTACGACTGCCAGAGCATATTTCCCGAGCGGCTCACGCTCGCGTTCATCAAGTCGGCCATACGGCACGGCGCGAAGGTCGCGAACTACGCAAAGGTTGAGGAGTTCATATTCGACCGCAACAGGCACGTGGGCGGCGTGAAGGTCCGTGATCTTCTGAACAATACAACCGTCGAAGTGCGGGGCTCCCTTACCGTGAACTGCGGAGGTCCCTGGGCCGACATAGTCCTGGGGCTTGCGCAGAGGAAACCGGAGGGCGAACAGCTCCGCCGCTCCGAGGGCATTCACGTGATTACGAAGAGCCTCACCAACAGCCACATCGTGGGCACCACCACGAAGGACGGGCGCCACTTTTTCGTATGTCCCTGGCGCGGACACTCGCTCATAGGCACCACGGACAAGGAGTACGTGGGAAGCCCGGACGAGTGGCGCGTCACGAAACAGGCAATCCGGGAGCTCCTTGACACGGTGAACGAGAACTTCGGCAACTTCGAGCCCATCAGGTACGAGGATGTCATTCACTGTTACGGGGGCCTGCGCCCGCTGGTGGAGGACCAGACCCAGGATGTGTACGCCACCTCGCGCAAGTACGAGGTGTACGACAACGCCGTTGATGGCCTTGAGAACCTGATTACGGTGGAAGGGGGAAAGTACACCACGAGCCGGAACCTCGCCGCGCAGGTGATGAAGACCGTGAAGAAGAAGATCGGAAAGAAGCTCGGGAAGATGGTCACCGACCGACAGCGCCTCGCCGGCAGCGAGATCGACGACATGGACGCGTTTCTCGACGGGGCCCGCCGCGCGAATCCCGACTTCCCGCCGCGGGCGATTGACTACCTCGCCCGCATTTACGGGACCGAGCTTGATGGGGTGCTCGAAATCGCGCGCGGGAATAAAAAACTCGCGGAACCGCTGAATGCCGACGGGGAGATGCTTGCCCAGGTGGTCTACGCCATCCGCCACGAGATGGCGAAGACGCTGAAGGATATCATCCTCCGCCGCACGGGTATAGGAACGCTGGGGAATCCCGGCGAGAAGGTGCTTGCAACTGTTGCGGAAACCGCAGCGAAGGAATTAAAGTGGAACAGGGCGAGGGTGATGAAAGAGCTTGCAGAGGCGCGGAAGGCGCTGTCGGTGCCGAAGGATTAAATCTGGCGTACGCCGGGGACCCAGTGTAAAACTAAAAGAGATTATCGTTCCTGCTGTTTCCGGGTGGTACGTGTTTGTCATGGAAGAGAGTGATTTCCCCGCAATGGGAAGCGAGCTGATGTGAATATTTACTGATGATTATAAAGGTATTGGAGGAACGACATGTCAGATAACTGGAAGGGATTCAGGCCGCCGTGGAGGGAGACCGCGCCCGCGGAGGGATCATATCGCTCCATTTTCAAGTGGGGTGACCCGGTGGGCTTCAAACACCCGAATGAAAAATTGTACCGCGAAATGAAGGAAGTTTTCGGCCTTACGGACGACGATTTCGTGAAGCGCATCGAAGAGGGCGATGGGAAGGTGCGGATAGGGCTCCCGGTGCGGCTTTCAAAATCGAAGGTGGACAAGATCGCGCGTATCGTGGGCAGGGAGAATATATCGTCCAGCGACTACGACCGGCTGAAGTACGCGGCGGGCAAGACCGTAGAAGAAGCGATGCAGATGCGGCAGGGGAAGCCCGGCAAAGTGGCGGACCTGGTGGTGCACCCGCGGCACAAGGATGACGTGAAGGAACTGGTGAGGCTCTGCAACCGCGAGCGCATTCCGGTGTACGTGTACGGCGGCGGCTCGTCGGTGAACTTCGGCCTCCTTCCGGCCCGGGGCGGTATCACCCTCGTGATGAACACGCATATGAATAAAATCGTCAAGCTGAACGAGGCCAACCAGACCGTGACCGTGCAGGCCGGCATCATGGGCCCGGCGCTGGAGGACGCGCTCAACCGCGCGACGGAAACGCTCGGCGCGAAGCGGAACTACACCTGCGGTCACTTCCCGCAGTCGTTCGAGTACTCCTCGGCAGGCGGCTGGGTGGTGACGCTCGGCTCCGGCCAGTCGTCCACCTACTACGGTGACGCGTACAACCTGGCCCTCAGCCAGGAGTACGTGACGCCCGCGGGGAACTTCATCACGCGCGACTATCCCGCCACGGCGACCGGCCCCAAGGTGAACGACATCATGAAGGGGAGCGAGGGGACCTTCGGCGTGCTGGTGGAGCTCACGCTCAAGGTGTACCGCCACATGCCGGAAAACCGTCAGCGCTTCGGGTTCATCTTCCCCAGCTGGGAGTCAGCGGTTAACGCGTCGCGCGAGGTGGCGCAGGGCGAGTTCGGCATGCCCGCGGTCTTCCGCATCTCGGACCAGGAGGAGACCAATATCGGCCTGAAACTTTACGGCATCGACGGCACCCCGCTCGATTCGATGATGAAACTGCGCGGTTTCAAGCCGATGGAGCGCTGCCTCATGCTCGGCTCGTCGGAGGGACATATCAGCCTCGCGAAAAACGTGAAGCGCAACGTGAAGCGCATCTGCAGCGAATTCGGCGGTATGTATCTCACCGGCTACGCCACGAAGCACTGGGAACCCGGCCGGTTCAAGGACCCCTACCTGCGCGAGGACCTTCAGGATTTCGGCATCATGATCGACACGCTGGAGACCGGCGTTACCTGGGACAACCTGCACCGCGTGCACCAGGAGGTGCGCAAGGTGGTGAAGGCGCGCCCGCGTACCATCTGCATGACGCACGCGTCGCACTTCTATCCGCAGGGCACCAACCTCTATTTCATCTACATCGCGAAAATGGACAGCCTGAAGGAGTACATCGCGTTCCAGGACTCCATCATCGAGGCGATCCACAAAAGCGGCGGGAGCCTCAGCCATCATCACGGTGTGGGGAGGATGATCGCGCCCTGGATGGAGCGCCACCTCGGGAAGGAGCAGATGGAGGTACTGCGCGCGCTCAAGCGACATTTCGATCCGCGCGGCATAATGAATCCGGGCGGCCAGATGGGTCTCGACCTGAAGGGGAAGGACTGGCGGAAGATGTAGTCGCGGCGGCGGGAAGAAAAACTGCTTGAAAAATATTTTCCTTTCCGCCACTCTATTCCGGTAACGACAGGAGGCCGCGATGGGGACGCAGGAATACAGGAAGATAATCGACGTGATGGCGGGATCGCTGGAGGCCGGGAAGGCCGTTGACCTCAACTATCTGCACGACACCAGCCGGAAACTGGACGTGATAGACGTGACGATGACCACCGCCGCCAACGACAAGATCGAATGCAGGGTCCTGCTCCGGCAGGGTTTTCTCGAGCTGACGTTCAACAAGAGGTTTTTCACCCCGGCGAAGTATCAGAAGTTCATTTCCCGCTTCGAGTACGACCTGGAACAGTCTTTCGGGAGGAACATCCACCTGGATAGCGAAGAAGAGACGCTGGAGTACAAGATCAAGCTCGAAGCATAAATCACGCGGGCACCGATTACGAAGGCGCGGATAAGATCCGCGCCTTCGCTGTTTCAGGCGCCCTGTTTCCCGGAAAGAAAAGATTCCTCCAGCCTTAGACATGCCTCTTCGACCTGGCTATGCATTTCCCTGCAGCGCTCCATCGCGTGGGAGCGGGCATCCTCGATCTGC
>JAGODF010000057.1 GCA_017998375.1 Spirochaetota bacterium | reverse complement strand
CATCCAGGAGAGGGATACCACCCTGTCCTCGCTTAAAATCATAGAAGACTTCAGCGACTGACCGCCCTTCCCTTCCCCGCCAGCGCAAGGGCAAAGTGCACCGCCACTCCCGACGCGAACGACACGGTGAACCCGAGTGCAACAAACCAGAGCCAGAACAGGCTGGTGGTCATCGCGGTTGCCGCCGTCACCGCGATGCCTGCCGCCATTCCCGCGAGTGCGGCGCGGTCATCGAACCGGTCGAATACCCTTCCCATCACGAAAATGCCCATCATTCCGCCGTAGGTCACCGACGCGATAGATAGCCCGACCTCCACCAGGGCGGTCGATGTGAAGTTGAACATGATCGCGACCAGGACAATGACGGCGGTCCAGCCCAGGGAGACCATGCGCGACAGGCCGAGCCTCCGCTTTTCCGGGATGGTGTCACGCTTCTCAATCTCCAGAAGATCCATGCACGTCGATGACGAGAGCGAGTTTATCGATGAGCTCATTGTCGACATCGCCGCCGCGAGAATACCTGCGAGCATCAGTCCCCGCAAGCCCGTGGGCAGGGAATGGACGATAAAGCTCGGCATGACATCATCCATCCTGCCGAACTGCCTGCCACCAAGAAATTCCCGGATGAAGAGCCCGAGCAGGAGGAACACGGCAAACTGTAATAGTATCACGAAACCGCTGGAAACCATGGCGAGTCGGGCCTGGCGGAGATCCCCGCAGCTGAGCACCCTCTGGACGATAAGGTGATCGGTTCCGTGGGACGCGAACGAAAGGAACGCACCGCCAACAATTCCCGAAACCACCGTGTAGGAACAGAAGTGACTGCCGACCGATCCTCCATAGTAAAAAATCCGGGTGAGACCAGTCGGAACCCTTCGGAAGAGCTCCACCACGGAAACGTCCATCATCGAGGCGATGAACGCGATGCCGGCCACGGCCGCCCCCAGGTAAAAAACGAGTTGCACCGCGTCGGTCACTATCACCGAACGAATTCCACCGTACAGCGTATAGGCGAGCGACGCCGCCGCTATGATGAGTATCGATACACGGTAGTCCCACTGCATCATCACCGTGAGGGGGAGCGCGGTGGCGAAGAGCCTCACCCCGTCGGCAAGCACCCTGGTAATGTGAAAAATGACCGACACCGTTTTCCTCGACCCGGGACCGAATCGCCGTTCGAGAAACTGGTATACCGTCTCGAAGTTACCCTGGAAATAGCGCGGAAGCAGGAGCAGCGCCACGAAAACCCTTCCCACAAGGTATCCCAGGGCCACCTGGAGAAATCCCATTCCCGAAAAATACGCGAGGCCCGGCACCGAAATCACGGTGAGGGCGCTCGTCTCGGTGGCTACTATCGACAGGGAAGCCATGCTCCAGTGCACCTTCCGCCCGCCAAGAAAATAATCCGTTACGTTTTTCACCCGGGAAAACCACAGTCCCAGGGCCACGCTCAACGCGAGATACGCCACTATTATCGCAAGGTCGATTCCCACCGCATCCGCCCCGGAATGGCCTCTACGCGTCCATGCCGCGTACTTTTGACCATACCATAAAAGAATTGATTGACATCAGCATCAACTTCGCGTAGAAAGAGTACAAGAACTAATTGCGCACCCGCAACATTTTCGTTTTAATCAACAGGGAGGTTTCACGGATGAAAAGTTTATCGCTGTCACTGTTCATCATAATGGCGCTCGCGATACCGGCGCTGTCCCAGTCGAAGAAAGACTCCAAGGACACCACGGCCTACTCGCGCATGATCCTTGAGGATTTCGAATCAACACAATACGGGGAATCGAACATCAAGTACCACGTATCCACCGACCAGAAAGGCGGCATAGCCATCCGCGACCAGTTCCCATCCCCGGCAAAAGACTCGAAAAAGTATCTCGGGCTGAAAATGTTCGGCAGGATCGGCGACGTGCTGCAGATAACCCCTGCGAAAAAACTGATCATCGACAAACACTGCAAGTCGATATCCATGTGGGTCTACGGTAAAGACATATCGGGCGAGGTTTCGATCATGCTCATTGACGGATCGGGCGCAAGTCACCGCATGATAATGGGCAGGCTCAACTTCACGGGATGGCGCGAGCTCACGGTCAGCCTTCCCAAGGAAGTGTCGCAGATGGACAAGTACCTGAGCCAGAAAAAGCAGCTCGAGTTAACGAAGATCATGTACAACCCTGGTAACACGGGAAGGAATGCCTGGACGTATGTCTACTTCGACGACATTTCGGCCATGGTCCGCGAAAAGTTCTACGACAAGCAGAGCGACGAGTGGTAGAAACCGCCGCGGGCGCGAAATGCATTTCGCGCCCGCGCCTCCCCGTCAAGCATTCACCTGAATTTCACATACTCCAGTTCCATCGTTGCCGGCTGTCCCTTTTGCGGTAACAGGCAGTATATGCCCGCCGAGGAGAATGCTGCGGACCTGCCGTGTGAAATGCGGCTGGACACTAGTTCCCCGTCGACATACACCCTGGCAAATTTCCCGTCATCGCTTGAGAGCTTGTATTCGTGCCACTCGGCCCCAGAGACCGGTATCCTGTGTCCCGAGACTTCAATCTCTTCCTTCCCGAGGCTGATGTAATACCCTCCGGGAGATCCCATGGAATAGGCGATAATCACTGCCGATTCGCCGGAAACGTGGCGACCCCGCGCAACAAGAGTGAAAGCCCGCGCCCCGTGAACACGGCGGTAGAGCCCCGCCTGGCCGCCGGTAGCCGTGAGCTTTGCCACTCTGCGGCCGCCTTTTTCATAAAATGAAATCGAACCCGGTTCCGCTCCCGGTACGTGGATCCAGTTCTTGGGCGTGTTTGAATCGCCCCAGTCCGCGAAAGAATCATCGAAAATCCAGTTTTCCTCGCGCACAGCGCCGCCGAATTTGGACATGTCGATGGGCGCCAAAAACTTGCCGAAAATCCATCCCTGGAGCCCCGCCAGGGTCATCACCCTATACCAGTAATCGCGGACATCCCCTACCTGCACGGTGTCCATTGACTTTTCTATCTGGATCAGGATCTCGTCCTTTTTCGCCTTGCCGACCAGCTTCCCCTGGACGCCCGGTGTGTTCCTGAGATTCACATCATCGTTTTTACATGTGAAGATGCGGTGCATTTCTGAGCTCGTCGGATAACGGCGCCCGTAATCGATGATGAGGTTTGTGAGCATGTCAGTTCTGCCCGAAAGCTGGGCGCCGCTCTTTTCCAGGTTGTTGAAGAGGATGCGCACAACCTGGGAGAGGTACGATGTGCCCGGATACTTGGAATAGAACGCGGAGAGGGCCCCGAGCAGTCGCCCACTGTCGGTGCGCTCGACCTTTTCCACTTCCTCGAAATCCAGGTCTTCGATGTAACGGCTTCCCTTGTAGCGTGATATGAAATCGTCATAGAAACGTCCCCCCGGCACGATCCGGCCTATACCGCCCGATACCGCGATGGCCAGGTCGCCTCCCGTCGCGCCGTTTATTTCCTTGAGGTCTTCCTCCACGTCCCGCCGTTCCATTTCCCTGCGGTCCTTTTCCGTGCCCGGCGATGCGATGATCTCGAGCTCGTCATCAAAGCGGCGTTCCAGCCTCTCGGCGAGTCGGTTGATCGCCTTACAGCGGTAATAGTAGATCATCTCGCCGCTCTCATAGGGAGCGCGCCGCGCCAGGGCGTTCAGCATCCGGAGGGCCTCGACGTAATCGCCGTCCTCGTACTGCTCTATCGCGTCATCGATTCCGTTTTCCTTCGAGATGTGAATGTATGCCAGCGCCATCAACGCGATCAGCGCTACCAGTGCTACAACCATCGATATTTTCGCGGGGAGCGTAAACCGCTCCGGCCTGTAGTTGTTCATTCTGCGTAATCTCCCGTGTTTCCCCGGTTCCTACTCGACCATCATCCCTAGAAGATCATGCCCCCGCTCAACGAAAACACCTGTCATTCCCGCCGAACGCTCATTGAACCCGGTAAATCCCTCAATCACATTTCTATCCTCCCCTGTAACGCCTCTTTTCAACATTGCAAAGGGAACGGGTTCCCGGCTGTGTGTCTTCAGCGAAACCGGCGTTGGATGATCGGGAAGCACCAGGAGGGAATAGTCAGCGCGTCCCTCCAGCCTGTCAAGGACTCGTCCCACGACCTTTTCATCAAAGTCCTCAATTGCCTGGAGTTTGTGCTCCAGGTTCCCCTCATGCCCGGACTCATCTGGCGATTCCACGTGGAGCAGCACGAAATTCACCTCCGCCAGGGCGTTGATAAGCGCGTCGGCCTTGCCAGTGTAATTCGTATCCAGGTAGCCCGTGGCCCCTGCCACCCGGAGCGGCTCGAGACCGGCAGCCCGCCCTATTCCATGGATGAGATCCACAGCCGAGATGGTGTATCCCCGAAGACCAAATCTCTCATTCAACGAACGCATCCCGGGCTTCCAGCCGCCTCCCCAGAGCCACACGGAGGTTGGGTCACCCTTGAACCGATCCCGCGCTTTAGTAATTGTCGATGATTCCGCGATGATCCTTGTCGACCGCTCCATTATCTCGTTGAGGCGGTCCGCTCCGCTGCCCCTGGGAAGATGAGACGCTATTCCCCTGTCCTGTATGTCATGGGGCGGTATCGTTACCGGAAGTTCCCCGTGCGGATATCCGCGCCATACCATTATATTGCGGTATGACACCCCGGGATACAGTTCTATCCCATTCCCGGAGATTTCCTTTTCCAGGACCTCGATCACAACTTTCGAGAACTCACTATCGATGTGGTGTGCGCTGAAATCACTCATGATGCCTTCCCGCACCGTCACCATGTTACAGCGAAAGGCAACGTCACCGGGACCAAGCTCTATGCCCATGTTGAGCGCTTCCAGGGGCGCCCGCCCGGTGTAAAACTCCTTTGGATTGTAACCGAAAATCGACAGGTTTGCCGTATCGCTTCCGGGTGACATCCCGTCCGGAACCGTTTTCACGAGTCCGAAAATCCCTTTCCGCGCCAGAAGATCCATGTTCGGCGTGCGCGCCGCCTCCAGAGGGGTCTTCCCCCCAAGCGATTCTATCGGGTAATCGGCCATGCCGTCACCCACAAGTATGAGTATTTTTCTTTCACGCATATGTGATCTTGATCCTGTCATCGATCTTCATCCCATACCTTGCGGCAAGGGGGGAGCGATTCATCGCCATTTCCACCAGTCCCGAACTTCCCGGCAGGATGCCCACGCTGTCTTTACCGAGGTCAGAAAAGGTGATACTGGAAACCGCCTCGAACACGCCTGCGCCGGCCGCTATCCTGCATTGGCCCGGCCGATCGCGCAGTACCTCGTTTGGAATCGAGGATATCACGTTTCCGAACCTGTCGATATGCACCACAATCCCTTCCACGGTAGTGTCCCGAGCTGAATATGCCGGGAAGGGGACACGGACGCGATCTTCCACGGCATCTCCGATTTCCCCCGGCGATAACCCCCCGGCAAGCATGGCAGCCACGGGTGCGAAAATATCGCGACCGTGAAATGTCGCCGAGACGTTTTGGAACATGCGTTCTCGCACGGCATACACTTGCGCTCCTTCCGTGAGAACCGCATCGAGTATTCCGTTGTCCGGAGCTATGTAAAGCCTTCCGGAATCCTGTGCAATGAGGGCGCGCCTTCTGCTTCCGACCGAAGGATCCACCACGATATAAAATACGGTTTCCGCGGGGAAATACGCAACCGATGAAAAAAGGTAAAATTGGGCGTTCGTAATCGAATAGGAGGCCACGCCATGGCTGATATCAATTATATCGATACCAGGAGCCATTCTTTTGATTACTCCTTTCACAACGCCGGCATAGTTATCATCGGTACCAAAATCGGTGATGAGTCCAATAACATTGAATTTCGTCTTTTCCGGCATTTCGAGCAGCCCTGTCTGAAAATCTCGACTTTCAGGTCTGACACCCTAACAGCCAGCTGACAATTATACAAGAAGATAATTCAGAAAGGTGTAAATTTTAGATTACGCACATGAAAAAATTGCTTGAATTGCCCGTTTCCCCCATGCGAACATCGTAGTCAATGGAACCCACCACCATGGATATATCACTTGAAAAAAAAATCGGATTCAGGATTCACTTGAGCGGCGAAAAGTTGAAGCTGTCATCCCTGATGATAAAGAAGGGATATTATAACGATTCGATAATATATTCCTACCTCTCGCTTTTCTATTCCGTCAGGGCGCTTCTCATCACGCAAGATGAGGATTCCGACGATTACAGCCGCATACATGATTTGATGGAAAAGTTTTATCAACCTACGGGGTGGACCGGAATCGACATCGTGGGTATTATACGTGAAACAAGGGAATTCAAGGAAAAAGTTGAATCGGATCCGGGTACAAGGATTACGAGAGAAGAAGCGGAAAAATTCAACAAAAGCGCCTCGGCAGTTCTTTCACAGATCGCGAAACGCTTTCAGGTCCTGTCGGACACCCAGACCCCACCGTCGGTATAGAATTCCTTCTTCCATATCGGCACCGTTTTTTTAACCGTGTCAATTACGTACCGCACGGCACTGAACGCCTCGTCACGGTGGGGCGATGAAACCACGATGAGTATGCTCGGCTCCCCTATCTCTACTACGCCGAACCGGTGCACAATTGAGCACTTGGTGATAGGCCAGCGGTTCATCACGTCTGCGCCTATTTTCTCGAGCTCCTTCCTCGCCATCGTGTCATATGCTTCGTACTCCAGGCGCGCAACCGCTTTCCCGTTCGATTCGTTTCGGGGCCTGCCCACAAACGAAACCTGCGCTCCATCGGATTCCTGAAAGGTGGCGTCCATCACGGCGGTTACATCTATCGGTTCTCTTTGCAAAACAACTTTCAGCATTCCGGGTCACCCGCCACTCACCGGGGGAAAATATGCGACAGTATCTCCTTCGGAAAGCAATCTCTCCAGTGGCACATGTTCCTCGTTAACCGCCGCGAGCAGGCGCTCCCGCAATGGCGCCAGTCCTGGAAATTCCCGCACAAGAGAGTCCAGGAACGCGCCGGCGGACGTTCCCTCCGGAACATCGGCAGACCGTTCCCTGAATCCGCATATTTCAGACACGGACGCGAATGCCTTGACTGTGATTATCATACAACTGGATCAAATCAGCGCGAATATTATCTGCCGCTCTTGCGCTTCACCATGAAAATATAATGCTTGATGTAGGGCTGGAGGCTTTCGTGGTATTGTGTGAGGTCAACTTCCTTCCAGTTCTTTAAAATAGTCTGCACGCCCGCCTTGGTGATGTCCTCATCGGCCGCATCAATAAGAGTCCTGAATCGCTTGGTGACTTCCTTATCGACGGCATCGATGGTAACCTTGTTCATTTCCGTGCAAAGCCTCAAGAGGTTCGTCTTTTTCTTGGGTCTTTTGGCCTTTGTTCTTGAGACCACGGCGTTGCGTGATTCTTCCGTTTTCTTCACGGGTTTATTTTTCGCTCTCACGGTTTTCTTCACCTTTGACGCGACACTTTTTCCGCTCTGTTTTTTCTTTTTTTTGTCAGCCATGCAACAGAAACCCCTGAAACTTAAATTTGTGCGATATTAAAACAGCACACCCATGCTGTAAAGAATTTTTTATATCATATCCGGTGCTTCCGTCACAACCTTTATATACGAGAGTGGTTGATATCGAACCACTTCTTTTACTATACGGTACTACGCCATGCTTCCTGGAACAACAGGCGGCTCCTCATCGGGATATGCATGCCGGTACGCACCATCACCGACTCAATTTCTTCTCACGGAAAGCCGATCGTAAAAAAACCGGGGGGAGCAAATGCCCCCCCCGGCACTATATCCTGTGTGCCGATACGCTATTTCGTTTTTTCCTTTTCCTTGGTTTTCTTCGCCAGGATGGAATTTTGTGCAACGGCAAGTTTCGCCAGAGGTATTGAATACGGCGAACATGAAACATAGTTGAGTCCTGCTTTCATGCAGAAATCTATATTCTCCGGATCCGCGCCGTGCTCGCCGCAAAGCCCCATCTTGATGTCCGGTCTTACAAGCCGTCCCCGCAATGAGGCAATCTGTATCAGCTCCTTCACCTGGTCACCCAGCACTTTAAAGGGATTGTTTTTAAGAAGGTCAAACTGCGTATAACTGGGAAAGAACGAGTTCACGTCATCCCTCGACAGACCGTATGTCGTTTGTGTGAGGTCGTTCGTCCCGAAGCTGAAGAATTCGGCATAGTGGGCGATATCACCCGCATCCAGAGCCGCCGCGGGGAGCTCTATCATGGTACCCACACTGTACTCGAGGTCATGAATTCCGTATTCCTTGATGACCTCCTCCTTGATGTCCCGGATACCCTTGACTTCCTTTCCCTCGATTTTCTTCCCGTTCTTGATGAACTTGATTTCCTGCTCCGTCATCACGATGGGAATCATGATCTCGGGAACTACCTTGATACCTTCCTTCCTGAGCATGCATGCCGCTTCGAAAATCGCCCTTGTCTGCATTTCATATATCTCTGGATAGGTGATGGCGACACGACATCCCCTGTGACCGAGCATGGGGTTCATTTCCCCGAGCTCTTCACAGCGAGCCTTTATGTCCGCCGGTGAAGCGTTCTTCTTCCGAGTCTTCATGTAGGCGATAAAAAGCTTCATGCTTTCATCGGAGCGCGGCAAAAATTCATGAAGGGGAGCGTCCAGGAGCCTTATCGTAACTGGATGCCCCACCATGATCTTGAACAGGTCGTAGAAATCCGACCTCTGCATCGGTTTGAGCACTTCCAGCGCGGCCCGCCTGTCCGCCTCTGTCTCCGCCAGTATCATCTCGCGGAATTTCATTATCCTCTTCTCGTTGAAGAACATGTGTTCCGTGCGACAGAGGCCCACGCCGTCGGCATGGAAGTCTTTCGCGACCTTTGCGTCCCTACCGAGGTCGGCATTGGCCCTGACGTTGAAATCACCGATAAAGTGTTCAGCTATGTTCAGGAAATCAAGCAGGCCGTTTTCCTTGAAATCAGGCTCTATCAGACCAACCCTGTCCAGGTAGATGGTGGGCGCCTCGTAATACGGCACGTTAATAGAAACATAATCGCCTTCCTTGACGACTTTACCAGCCAGGGTAAAGGTGTTCCCCTTGATCCTCATCTCCGGCTGAACCATGGCGACCTTCCCCAGGCTGCGGGCAACCACCGGAGCATGGCTGGAAAATCCACCCTCGGTCGAAATGACGCCTTTCGCGACCTCGATCGCCTTCACGTCTTCGGCGTAGGTTGCCGACATGACAAGAATGAGATTCGTATCGCCGCCGTGCATCATCGCCTTCTTATACTCCTCGAGTATTTTCGGCGTCGAGAAAAAGACCCTGCCGATCGCGGCGCCCGTCGAGCCGGCGATGCCACCCTTGATGCTCTTCACTCCTTTGATGGTGCGCGGATCGATAACCGGGTGCAGCAGTTCGTTCAGCTGGTTTGGCTTGATGTTCTGTACCAGGAATTCCTCGGTGATGATCTTCCTCTTGCAGAGGTCGAGAAGCGTCTTGACGTGGGACTGCGTGGACTTCTCGTCAACCTCGCGCTGTTCCACCAGCCAGAAATCGCCCTCCTCGATGGTAAACTTAATAGCCCTGATTTCCCGGAAATTCTCCTCAACCTTCCTGGCTATTTCGGAAAGCCGGTCATAATATTTCTTATCGATTTTCGAGATGTCCTTCGGCTTAGCCCTGTCGATGTCAAACTCGTTCTGGAGGAAATCACCCTGGATTTCGGAATCGCCCAGCACAATATTGCGCGTGTAGTAGTTACCGGAATACGAGTTTTTGCCGTAGTTGCCGTACACCATCACCTGCACCATGAGGGACAGCGAGTCGTCGACGTCTATGTCGCTGTCGCAGTAGGTTGCTGCCGCGCCCTTGAGGATAAGGCCAAGCTGATCATAGACATCCGTGCTGAACTTGTCCCCCAGGTACTTCTTGTACGCTTCGACTACTTTCTGTATTTCCGCCGCCTTCGGGCTCTTGGATTTGGTATCGAGCTTTTTAAACTCATCGTGATTCAGCTTGTGCACCTTGGTGCCCACGCTGTTCAGGAGAAAACGGTATTCACCCCACGCGAAATCCTCACCCGTAAATTTCGCGAACCCCTTCACGGTGGTGTCGTTCAAGCCGATATTATGAATCGACGGGAAATGCGGCACGTTGAGGTCGGAACTCAACACGACCTTCACCAGGAGCGGTTTCTGCGCATCGCCGAATTTTTTCTTGGTGTCCTTCTCGAGCTTTTCTATGAAAGGTTTGATAACCTGCTTCACGTTCATCTGCGGAAGCTTTTTTGTCAGCTCGGAGTCGATTATAAATCCCGGAGCGATTGGCAATCCCATCCTGGCGAGGTCCACCGCCCTTCTCCCCCGGATACCCAGCCTCTTGTGAAGCTTGTCGTCAATATCCTTCAAGTCCTTGCTGAAATACACTATATTATCCATAAATCAGGCATCCTCCCACCTATGATTATCATATCGATACATGCAAACCAGAATATCCAAGCTTAAAAAAGATTTAGCACACGACCTACTCCGATTTTCAGAAATTGCTCAAACCGCTGGCTCGCGCCCTCATAGAGGTATTTCTGAAGTTTTGACACGCCCTGAATGTTCTCACCGGCGACCTGGAAGAAAATCGAATCTCCGTGTTTCACTTTCCCCCACTTAAAAAGCGAATTGATGTCGTTGATAAGTTCTCCCTCGAAAAATATATTAACCTTGCAGTCCGGAAATTTCGCCTGGTAGCTTTCCACAATCTTTTTCCATGCTTCCACGTTGCCGTTGTGGAAAAGCTCGTTCGACACGGTCACCGCGTACTTCGGGGTCATCCGTTTCTTACCCATCGATACCGGTGCCGCGGCACCAGCACGGGCAGGAGCTGGCGCCGCTGCCGCGGGTGAAGCACCCGTATCTGATGCCGCCATCGCCGCCGCCGCGGCAGCCGCCGCCCCGGTCGCCGCCGGTCTTTGCGTTTCAACCCGCGGCGGGGCAACAGTCTGATCGACAAACTCGGGATTGATGAAAACATCCTTGCCCGTGAGCATCTCCTCGATGGCCTTGATCGCGTCTTTCTCTATTTTCTTGCTTTTCTCCGGCTTCAAATGCTTGGAGTAGATGACCATGAGCTGATCACGCGAAAGCTCCCTGGCCCTTTCCCAGTGGTCAGGATTCTTGGGGTTGATGAGGTGCGCCTCTCCGTTGGGATTGAAGTAGACCAACAGCACATCCACGGCGGTCCATTTACGGGTTTCATCGGAAATCTTGGCAAACTCGGTTACCGTGTCGGGGACATTGAACGAATCAAAGCTGTACCCGTATTTATCGCGGATAACCGCGCCAACGATGGGCAACACCTGATCCCTGACCACCTCGTCGTTGTCAAGCTGAACATTGATCACGTCCGCCAGATTGCGGCGCCGTTCCATATCATCAACCACCTCGTTAACCTTGTAAAAATGCCGCAGCGAGGTGTTGAAATTGCTCTTGGTGGCAAGGGTGTAATACGTGGTTTCCATAGCCGGCCTGCTCCTTGTTTGTTTGATAGATTAACAGATACCCGATTTTGTGAGATTCCAGAAGAAGACTGTGTGATATGTCATAGTCTGTGGCAGATAATTTTATTTTGCAAGCCTTTTGTTGTTTTTTTTCAGGCTTGAATAAAAAAGGGGATACCTTTCGGTACCCCCTTTTTGTCTGGCGTTATCTGTTTTTAGAGCTCCTTCAGCCCACCGGTCTTTTTCTTCGCCTTCGGTGAAAGATCAACCGAACCCTTAATCTCCGAATCCCTGGCTTCCGAAGCAGCGCTAGATTTGTAGGCAGCCTCGAAAAGGTCTTCCTTCACCTCGTCGGCCTCAAACGTCTGCGAGATATCCTGCCTCATGGTGGAACGGCGCCTGCTGTAGGACGCGAAGGCACGGTCCGCGAATCCCTTCGACACGCCGTAGAGGAATTCGTTGAGCACGTTGGCCATGTTCTTCAGCATGTACTGCTTCCTCTTGATGGTGGTGATATCCACATCGAGGATGAGACCGGGCTGTATGTGGTGCGGGTTCACCTTGTAGGTGAACTCGTTGAACCTTCTGGACACGAAGCTTATACGCTCGTCCAGCACCACGCGCTCGACGGGGTTCTGGTAGCCGTGCATCTTCTGAAGAAGGTCGGAACAGTATTTGAGCTTGTTCTTGAGGTTCGCCTGCCTGTCCTCGTACGTCCGGTTGTTCTTCTCGACGAACGACTCCTCGTTGTAAAGCTCGCCTATCTCGTTCCAGAGAACATGCTGCGGATCCTGCTCTTCTTCCTTCCGCTGGCGCTTCCACTCCTTGCTCATGACCCTGTTTGCGAGGTCATCGAAGTCCCTGATCGCCCTGAAGCGCTTCTTGGACTCGTAATAGGCATGGGTGACGTCCCACACCTTGAGGATTTCCCTGGTAAAGGCTTCCATCTGGCGGTCGAATTCCTTCTTCTCCTCGCGCAGCTGGTTCTGGTCGTAATACGCGAGTCTCATGGCATACCGTTCGTCGGGAAGGATGTTGTGGTCCATTTCCTCGTACTCGCGGATCTTGCAGACGCGCGCGTTTTTCATGTTGTCGCACACCTGGTAGCCGAGCTTGGAAGTGTCAAGGATCGAGGTTATCGCGTTCACCGCGGTATTGTAGCCGCGGTTACGGATGTTCTCGGTGTCAATGACGTGCTTGATGTTCTCGCGGATGTTTAGAGGATCGTATTCCTCGACGTCGATTTCCGCACGAAGACCTTCGATCTTGTCCATGAACCTCTTTGCGAGGATGGTGTATCTCTTGGACTTCTCGTCTTCCGTATCGTCGTCGGTGAAGTTGTCGATTCTCTTGATTTTTTCGAACATTTCCTCGGCGCCGGAAAGCTCGCTCTTGCCCTGGTCAACCAGGTCGTCCTTGAGCATCTGGATCTGCCGATCAATGAGGTCGTGAATGTGTTTTTGAATGGCGTCCTTGAGGAGAGACTCAACCGTCACCTGGTAATGGTAGATGGGGCTGATGAGCTCCGAATCAAGTATGTTGATGGACAGCTTCACGTCGTATACATACTTGGGCCGCAGTTCGTTGTCTTTGAAGATGCACTTCAATATGGCGTAGGCGTTCTCACCGCGGACAAAAGCTCCCACGTCTGTCTTCTGGCGGAGAATGGAGTTGGTCTCGTTCTCGAGGTCGTTCATCCCGCGCTGAATGTGGCCGTGCAGGTGACCGAACATGTTGACCATCGCCTTCTCGATTTCACCCGTATGGAACTTGTCCGTGCCGCCTATCTTTTCAAGGAGCTCGACGACTTCACGCGGGGTGTAGCGGGCAAGGGTCCGCACCTCTTCCTTATCGACGAAGTCGCGAATCTTCTTTATGAACTCGTCTTCAACCGTGACCGTGTACCTGTTGAACATGTTCACGTAGGTCTGGTTGATGTAATTGTAAAGCTTCTCTTTAAGGCCGCCCATGATATGGAGTTTCTCGAGAACCTCGACGGGCAAATGGGTCTCAACATGATTGAGGACCTTGTCGGTGGTTTCATCGAGTATCAATTTCTGTTCGGAGATTTTATCACGGCCTTCCTGGGCCAGCGACTCCCTCGAACCCACGGCATTGGGCAACGTGGGATGAAATTTATTAGGACTCTTGGGGAATTGAGCTAATGACATTTATGTCCTCCTTAATGATATTCAGATCTGGTATATTTTACCCGGGTAACAGCATTCCCGGCATTTGGAGACCGCGAACGTACGCTACTCCCGCACATGTGTTTATTTGTGTACATACATGTACAGTTTTGTTGAGCATTGCAAACCCTGAAGAGGCTGTCAAGGCTTTATTTCTCAAAATGCTGAAATTTTTCTCGCTTTACCTTGTCCCCCGCGGCGGCTCACCCTTCGGGAGCGATAAACTTGAAACTGTAATTCGCCACCTTGAACACATCACCGTTATTCAGAAACTCCCCCGCGTCACGGTTGACGAATTCGAAATTCATGCCTTCCGGAACCAGAATCTTGTTAACTATTTTACCCTTTTCCCTGAAAGCCTTGATTTTAAACGACTTGCCGCCCTCGAAGTCCCTGAGAACCATGTCGGCACCGGTCTTACCCACCACCACCTCCTTCAGGTTGTAACGCCCAAGGTTCCCAGTATTGACATACGGATCAAGCAGGGTGTAATTGTAATATTCCAGACTGCCCTTGACCTTGATCTTGGAAAACATGTATAAAACCCATATCAGAGCCAGAAGCAGCAGGATGATGATTAGCACCCAGAAAAGCGGGCTGCAGAGAAAACCCCGTTCTGCTTCACGCTGCTGCTGCAGAGACTGCTGAACATCCTGCACCGCACCGGATGGACTCTGTCCGCCTTCAACAACCTGGACAGTGGCTCCCGTTGATTTCTGCAACTCGGCCTGAACGGCCTTGAACTTCTCGTTCTTCTTGAGATCGCCGAAATTCACGAGGTAGACATAAAGCTCGTCACCCCTGTACGATTTCGCGGCATCCTTGATGTTGAACCTTTCACCTCTCCTTCCGGGAGGCGGGTCGTCGAGGCCGTCGGTGAGCATTACGATCACCTGCTTCCGGCTCTTGTCCTTGTTCTCCAGCTCGTTTGCGGTTTTGAAGACATTACGGAGCATGCCCATGGTATGGGTCCACATGCCGTCGGCCTGCACGGCTCCCAGCATCTGGCCGACGATATTCTTGTCGTTATCGTCGTTGATCATGATGGTGGGATAGGACTTCACCGACTCATCGAAGGTCATGATGGTGAGGCTGTCGCCCTTCTGGGCCTCGCCGATGAACTTCTTCAGGCTTTCCTTTACCTGGGGAAAGATGTTCTTGCCGCCCTGTCCGATCATGCTTCTCGATGTGTCGAGCACCACGATAAGGTCCCTGCCGCCGGCGGTGCTGCTCGGTTCGCTGGAGCACCCCACGTGCAGGACCGGGATAGCGGCCGCCAGTATACTACCGACAAAAAGGGACATGAGGCTGGATTTAATGATCGCTTTCAATGTTCACGCACCTCGCTTAATAATATGGGATGACCGGCCATGGCGTGCAGGGCGGACCGACACCACCATTATTTTCTCTTTATATTTATCTTTTTGTCAAGTAGAAATATTGATAATATTTCAGTATTCGCGGTACTGCGCCGATTCCTTCACGTATTTCCTCAAATCCAGAGAGCCTTCCTTCTCCACGTCGAGATACTCATTGAGCAGGATGAAGAACCATTTCATGGTATCCGCGCCCGTATCCAGGATCTTGAAGCTCCTCTTTTCCCTCCAGTCCTTGACGACAATCCCGAGGTTTACGATGGCCATGATGTCGAACTCGAAGAAGTTGTCCAGGCTCCGCGATACGTAGAAGTCAAGAATCAAGGTTTTCAGATCCTGAAAGGTCATGTGCATGTCCGTCGACAGCACGAATGCAGGCAGAAACTTGCCGGCGCCCTGAGGGTCGCCGAAACGGTCGATCTTTTTCATGTTAGCGACACGGGTGAGGGTTTCCGAGATAGATGTCGCAGAGAGTCCCGTATTCACAAAAAGTGCGCCGTATGCCAGATCCGAGGGGACCGCGCTCATCATGGCGTCCATGTTGCGGAACATCTCGCGGTAGATGACGAAGTCCACGCCCTCCGGGCTGTATCCGCCGGCGTCGGCGATTTTCACCGCATCGAGCGTGAGATGCGCGGGCACCAGTGTCGCGAGGAGTTCGCGGACCCGGTCACGATCGTATGCCGCCGGCTGGATGCCGGCGGAGGAAGCGGGCTTTTTCGGCGAACCTTTCCCGGCACCTTTCTCGGCGGTTTTCACCGCGGCGCTCTTCACCGGTTTGCAGGCCTTCACCAGCTCGTTGCCCAGGTTCTCGAAGTATTCCTTGAACATGAAGTTCCTCGTTTTTCTTCCTTATATGTAGTAGTATACGACGCTACCCCGCGGCCCGGTTAAATAATCCCGGAAGGGCTGATGGGGCGCCAGTGACTTTTTTCTGTATTAGAATCCCGCGTTGCCGGTTGGCAAGAAGTTTTTTCACCCGACAGGCAAAATGAGCGGTGCCGCGCAAGGACGCTTTCGGACATAGGGGTTGGTGATACCGAATTTCTCACGCGGAGACGCAGGGTGGGCTTGCCCCGATTTCCCGGACACGCGGTTAAGCAACATCGGGTAATAAACCAGATTGCAATTCATACTCCTCTGGACTCCGAAAGTCAAGACTTGAATGACTTCTTTGCCGGTTATAAAATAC
>JAGODF010000394.1 GCA_017998375.1 Spirochaetota bacterium | reverse complement strand
TCCGTGTACTTTCTGTTGCTCCCGAAACTTTTATCCACCGGGTACTTCCTGTCGTTTTTCGCGATCTTGTCCCGGACGGCGCGGGCGAGGTCGATACCGGCTCCTTCGCTCAGGTACAGTAAAAAGATCATGATATCGGCCATCTCATCGCGAAGCTTTTCCCTCCCCTCTTCCGTCGCGAGAAGAGCGTCCGTTTCCGCGGGCGACTTCCAGAGGAAAAGCTCCTGGAGCTCCGCCGCCTCGATGGAAAGCCCCATGGCGAGGTTCTTCGCGTCATGGAACTGCTTCCAGTTCCTCCGGTCCCGGAAATCGATGGCGAGCTTCTTCAGGCCGGCTATCGAATCGCTGCTGTCGGATGCCTGTTCTTTCATGCGTGTATCATCCATCGCGCGTGCGACATGTCAATCATTTCTATTCCCACGCGCATATCCCCCAGGGACCGCTCCGGATCGCAGCTCCTTGTAGAACGCTTCGCGGCGGACAGCAGACGCGGCTATCATGTCCCGAAAGCGGGCGCAGAGGCCAGGCTCACGCGCGGAAAGGTTTTCCCTCTCTTCGGGGTCCATGCGCAGATCGTAGAGTTCCTCGAACCCGTCACGCACGCGGATGATATACTTCCATGGCCCCTCGCGGAGACCACGGTAATCGTCCCGCCAGGCCGTGTGCAGAAACGCGATCTGTTCGCGGCGTCGCGACGCGAGCGATACGCCCTGGTGGAGCCGGTGCGGACCCAGGCCCACGAGATCCAGCACGGTGGGCGCGATGTCAACGTGGCGCGTGATCCCGCCATGCGCGACAGGCAGCGGGAAAAGGTCCCTGTTGTAGACAAGGAACGGCACATGCACATTCTCCTCGTAGATGAAAAACGGGTGGTTGTAATTCTGGTTGTGCTGGTAAAACGCCTCGCCGTGGTCAGCCACGAGAATGAAGAGCGTGTTCCGCATGAGGCCCTCGCGTTCAAGGCGGTCTACCAGTTCTCCGAGCACATGGTCGGCAAAATAGAGCGAGTTGACGTAACGGTGCCAGCTACGCTTCCAGCCGGGCTCCCCCTCCACGGGGGGGCCCGCGATGTCGAATTCCGGTCCCGGTATTGCGTAGGGATGGTGCGGGTTCACCGGCTGGAAGACCGCGAAGAACGGCGCGCCGCCGGATTTCATGAACCGTAACGCAGGCTCAATCATGGCGCGCTCGTCTATCCCCCAGCCCGTCGTCAGCCACTTTCGCCCCTGCTCTCTCAGTTGGAAGAAGTCCATTACCGCATCATAGCCGCGCCGGGCCAGGAAGCGATTCTGCCCCGCGTACGCCAGCCCGCCGGAATGGACGTGGAGGGCCCGGTAGCCCTGGCTTGCGAGAATTTCCGCAAGAGACGCCACCGGGACGCCGGGCTCCCGCTGGATGAGGAGACCGCGGCCATACGGCTCGTGGACCGATGCGAGAAGGGAGAGGAGTGCGTTCGCGGACAGCGGATTGTTCGCGTAGTGGTTCAGCGCCGAGAACCCGTTCTTCGCAAGTCGGTGCCACGTTGCCGCGACGGGGCGCTCTCCGGCCCGCAGTGACAGATACCGCGAGGGGAAGGACTCGAAAATGTAGAGGATGATATTGTACCGCCGCCGGGGAAGTGTCAGCGCGGGGGGAAGCTCTTCCCCTGATACGGCATCATGCATCATCCGGTCCGTGAGCCCATGCCGCGCTAACGGTAACGCGAATTCACTGTTACCGCCGTTCTGTCCCGCTCCCTTTAACAGGTTGGCCAGCGGATTCGCCGCAAGCTCCCGGAGGCGGGCCGTTCCGTGAGGCGGAGCGGCGCTTTCGGTTCCACCGGCGATCGTAACCACGAGGAGCAGGCCCATTATGGCGACATGAAGGCAGGCCATTGCCCGGTAGAAAAGCCCTATCGACACGCCGTCGTAGTAGATGCCGCTGTCCTTTTTGTAGAGGTAGAGAGCCGACAGGGCGATGACGGCCGTGATGACCGGCATCCAGAAGAGAAAATGCGCAGATATCTCGGCAGCGGCCGATACCAGCACCTCAAAGGGCCCGGCGAAATTTTCGCCGCCGATGAAGGCAGTGTGGAACGGGGTCTCGTACACCCGGAAGAACTCGATGCCCAGGAGACAGGTGCAGAGATAGAGCCATGAAAACACGGAGGCGGCGATGAACTTCGCTTTCTCCGTTTCTGACAAAAGCACGCAGAGCATGGAAAGCGTTGCCAGTGCGGCAAGAAGCACAGGGGCGTCGGCGGTGAAGGAAGCGAGAAAATATTTTCCAATGGGAAGCGCGGCGAATTCCGCGTAGCGGGCCTTCATCATCGCGAAGACGCTCAGCCGGTATACCATGGTCGATACAAAGATGATCGCTGCAGAAGGGAGGAAGATGTGTTGTGAAAAGACGAAGCCGTCCCGTATCCGGATAAAGAACATGGCGGTATCAGGCTCCCTGATTTTCCGGGGGTTCCCGGAGAATCTCCGTCGTTTCAATACCCGCGGCAACTTCCGGCATGACTCCCGTCCGGCTGTACATCGGACGGATGAGGCGCCGGATGGACTGCGCACGCGCGGCAAAGAGCATTGCGCCAACGAGGCAGATACAGGCCCCGACGCGGACCGCCACGGGAGCTCCGAAAGCGCTGGAGAGGGCCCCGGCAAGCAGGCTCCCCAGGGGGGCGGTGCCCATGAAGGACATTATGTAAAAGCTCGTGACTCTCCCGCGCTTGTCGTCTTCAACGATGGTCTGGAGTATGGTATTGCTCCCTGCTATGTTCACTATCATCCCGAAACCCACCAGGGCGATGAGCGCCATGGAAAGGTAATGCGACGTGGAGAAGGAAAACGCCAGGAGCATGACGCCGAAGAAGAACATGCTCACGGTAATGACGCGCACCAGTCCGCGAATGCTCTCCCGCATGGCAAGGTAAATGGTACCCGCCGTCGCGCCCAGCCCCGACGCGGCTACAAGGGATCCGTAGACGCCGGAATCGCCCCCCAGTATTTTCGTGGCGAAGACCGGCAGGAGAACCGGGAACGACATTCCCACCAGGCTGTTGATCGACAGGAGGATGAGGATGTCGCGGATTGGAGTAAAGCGTACCGCGTACACGATCCCTTCTTTCATCTCCGCGAACAGGTTTTTCGCCCTGTCCGCGCGTTTCCGGCCGGGAATGCGCATCGCCGTGAAGGCCGCGATTGCCGCGAAGTAGCTCGCCGCGTTGACAGAAAAACAGATTCCCTCCCCGTGGAACGCAACTATCACCCCCGCGATGGCGGGGCCGATAAGCCTCGTTCCGTTGAAAAGAGCGGAGTTGAGGGCGATAGCGTTCCCGAGATCGTTCGCGTCGTCCACGAGTTCTATGACGAGGGCCTGGCGGGTGGGCATCTCGAAGGCGTTGACGAGCCCCAGGAAGAGGCTCAAGGCCAGGATGTTCCAGAGGGCCGCGTATCC
>JAGODF010000056.1 GCA_017998375.1 Spirochaetota bacterium | reverse complement strand
GAATATCCCGTTATTACCCGATCCCCATTCATTGGTGCAAAATTTAAGCGATACGCTGCAGGGTCGCGCATCCTGTCCGCTCACGAAAACATGCGGCCTGATCATGGCCGCCAGGAAGAACAGGAGCACGAGGGTGATGTATGCGGATAAACGCGGGCGATGAGTACTTCGAAGCGCCCTGGGTATCTTCGCCAATTTCGTTGTATCCATATGATTCTCCTGTACTGGATGATAGGCTGAAGAATATGACAACATGGCTTCGCTATCAAGGATAATGTTATATATCAAGGAAACTGCCCTATCCCCGGAGCGCATTTCCTCCCGACATAGGCGTATTCTCGGAAATTCCTTCAAGGGAAAACGTCCCCTTCCGTGAAAAAAGCCAATTGACAGAGGCCTTAAAATTTTACATTGTAATCCATGGGCGCCGTATAAGACGCCCATGGATTATGGCGCGTTAAAAATAGAAGACCACGCCGATCAGTGAACGCGAAATGGCGATGTGGCTGCTTTCGGTATAAGAGTTAGAAGTAATACCACCACTCTTCGATTCACTATCTTGTGTGGTTGAGTTACGCCCGATTCCGATATCCGCGAAGATGCCGATATGATCGTTGAACAGGTATTTAACTCCTATTATCAAGGACAGCATATCGCTGCTTTCTTCGGTTTCTGACACATACCCGGTTGAATCTTCATTGCTGTATTCACGTTTTGCATTTTCAAGTCGAGGGCCTGCATAGAGATACATGCCGCCGCCTACTTCGTGGTAATAATACAATCCTATTGAATAACCATAAATAGAGTATTCTGATTCGGAACTATAAGGACCGCCTCCAGAGGATCCTTCATTTTTGCTGTCACCTTTCTTGTGGAAAAAACCCGCTTCTATGGCAAGAAACGTGAAGGGATGATATGCCAGTCCGATCCCATAATAACGATATGCCGTTTCGTCGTTACCAACGAATGGACCGTCATCAAGTGAAAGTCCGGTGAAAAAAGTCAGTCCAAAGGTATTTCCCTCAATTGTACCGTGGTTTTGCGCGAAAACCGGCGTGAAAGCGAAAAGTAAAGATACAAATAAAACTCCAATAACAGCCCTTCTCATGAGATACCCCCTGTGGCAAAAAATTGTGTGAACAACTCGACAGTTAATATGTATTACACAGGGCGGGAAAATCTGTCTCGTAAACGGCTGTGCGGCCAGAATATGTCCAGTATAAAGTTTAGTCTGGTTGCGATCTTCGGGATGATTGCTGCATGGAAGGGTGCGTATTACAGGTGTATGGTGAAAGGACTTTGTCGTCAGTTTCTGCCGGAACGGAAGTCTCGCGGCGTCATTTTCATGATTTTAAGGAATGCTCGGTTGAAAGTCCGCAGGTTCTCGAAACCCACGGCGTAGGCGATATGCAGGACCGAGTCGTTGCTCTGTTCCAGTCTGCGGGCGGCTTCCCGAACGCGAACTTCGCTTATGTACTCGGGGATTTTTTTCCCATACATTCCGTTGAATGCCCTGGAAAGGTGGTCGGAGCTCATGCCCACGGCTGCGGCAAGACCGTCGCGGGTCAGGTCGGCCTGGTAATTATCCTCGATGAATTCAGTGACATGTTTGACTTTATCCTCGGTTGTGGCGCTTATCTTCCGCGCGCCCCGGGCTTTTTCCTTCAGTCTCTCATACAGTTCGCGGTTCGTGCGCTCAAGCCTGTCGCGCAGCGATTTCATCCTCAACTGGAGAGCGACGCGGGATTTGAGCTCACGGATGTTGAACGGCTTGGTGACGTAATCGGTCGCTCCGCAGGAGAAGCCTTCGAGTTTCATTTCCGTATCGGCAAGGGCGGTGAGCATAATGACCGGGATTTCCGCGAATCGTTCGTCGGAACGAAGCCTTGATGTGAACTCTATTCCGCTCATCACCGGCATCATGATGTCGGCAAGGACCAGGTCCGGAGGTTCGTCTATCGTATCCAGCAGTTGCAGGGCCTCTGCGCCGTTCCTGGACCAGTGTACGTCGTACGCGGAGCACAGGATTCGTGCGAGCAGGGCATACATGTCCGGGTTGTCTTCAACGACAAGAATGGCGTGTTCCTTTTCTTTTCCCGCCCGCGCGGGGGCATCGTCAGTCCCGGTCGAATCATGGGCAAATCCGATATTAGAAGTTATCGCGGGTGCGGCACCATCATCCTCATGAAAAGTAACATCATTCCTTCCTTCAAAATGCTTTCTGCCTCTCGGTAGTGTCACGATAAAACTTGTCCCATGATCGTCGGGATGGGTGTTGATATGCCGGCTGTTAACCGAGATGGCGCCTCCGTGTAGATCCGTGAACTCGTTGGCGATTGCCAGGCCTATTCCCGTGCCTTCATAACGCCGGTCTTGCGTCAGGTTGGTTTGAGTGAATCGATCGAATATGATATCCAGGTCCCCGGGTGGTATTCCCATCCCGGTGTCTTCAACTGTAATCCAGCTATCTTGCGTATTTTCAGAGAGATCAATTGTTATTGTTCCGCCGGGATCCGTGAATTTAATGGCGTTTGAGAGCAGGTTATCGATGACCTGCCCCATCATCTTGCGGTCGCACCAGGTGTACACGGGAGCGGCGGGAGTATTCACCTGGACGGCGATGTTCTTCGTCCTGCAGGCCGCGTCTATCGCGTCAGCGTGGGCGCGGACCATGGAGGCGATATCGATTTTCCCGACGAGCAATTTCATCCCCCCGGCATCGAGCTTTGAAAGATCAAGGAGATCGTTTATTAGGCAGAGTAGCTTGACGGCATTCCTCCGGATGGATTCAAGCATTGTACTGTCAAGATCGCTGCTCATGTCGCCGGACAGGGCCGATTCCACGGGAGAAAGAATCAGAGTGAGCGGAGTGCGGAATTCATGTGAAATCGAGGCGAAAACATTCGACTTTGTCCTGTCCAGCGACTGAAGTTTCGCATACGCTTCCTTGAGTTCGCGGGTGCGCGCTTCAACTTTCAGCTCGAGGGAATCCGTTAATTCTTTTTGAAGTGTTAATGCTTCTCCCTGCGCCTCCTCTTTTTCCACGCGCATGATGTTGATGCGATCCCCCAGTGCGAATGAAAAGAGAAGAACCTCGAGTCCCGAGCCGATGAAAATAGCGTACTTTGTCGCGAAGTTATATGGGAGATAACCCCTGTCTTTCAATATGAAGATTATACTTCCCGCGATCAGTATAATCCAGGCAGCCAGGAAAAATCTCGCCTCTTTCTTCCTTTTCGCTAAGGCCAGAAAGCCGCATATCAGTGCGGTGAGGGGCACGGTATAACCCATGATGGTTATTGCTCGGATAATGATGTCGTAATTCAGCAGGAAACATAACGGCATGCCAAGCAGGCATATCACCGTCTGTATTTTGAGTGGAACCTCCATGAACGGCATGGTAATGGATGTATGCAGGAACAGCGATATGAACAGCAGTACGCCGGCAAAGGATAGAAAAAGCGAAAAGGGACCCGAGATATTGGCAAGGCTGGATAAGGAATCGGGAAGGTATTCGTTGATAAAGCCAAGATTCCATGATGCCCATATCGCGAAACCGAAGATGTAGGTAATATACGCAAGATACGCCTTGTCCCGCACTGATAAATAAATGAAAAGGTTGTAAAGTCCGAGTGCCAGCAGTATGCCGAAAAATATTCCGAAAAGTATCTGTTCTTGATGGTCCACTGTGAAAAAGGTTTTAGATTTCCATACCGTTAAAAAAGCCTGGATTGTACCCAGGGATTCGAGTTTCATGTAATATGTTCTGGAAGAACCGGGATCGAGTTTCAGCGGAAACAGGGGTTTTCTATTGCCGAGGGGACGATCCCTGAAAGGATGCAGGTCTCCCACCGTGATCGTTTCGAATTTGCGATGGGATGATTGGATGAACAGGGTGGCGGAGTCGATCGGCGGGCAATCCAGTTCAAGTATGAATTCGGAATCCCCCCTGGTCCCGTTATGAATATCGAAACGGATCCAGACCAGCGTGTGTGAGTATTTAAATCTTGGCTTAGTATCCCGTGCGGGTGTAAAAAGGTCCTTTGCCCTTCCGGAGCTCACGGCCTCTATGGTCAGGGTTTTATCCTCGTTCGCGATGATATCCAATCTGTTCTCGATGGGAAAGGAGCCGTGTTCATCTGTCAGTATCACCGGCGAGGCTGATTCTGCCGTAGTGGGGAAAAGTGTGATAATGAGTGAAAGGATTACCAATGTTGAATTGATCGCGCTTTCCATGATACTGCGGCTCAATCTTCATCCGAATATGGGCGGAAAGAGAATATCACATGTGATCATGATGACGATTCAACGGGAATCATCATCACAATAATTATTAAATGTATAGATATATTTATTTATAATATTACATCTATTTTGTCAATGGTAAATTACGCCCTGCCAGTCGATATTTCGTTGGAATCATTCGTGTTTGGAAGCACCTGCTATCCGGGTATTGTGATATCGGTCGAAAACACCGGCCAACCGGCGTGAACTGAAGGTGTATAAGATTTCTAGTATTTGCACTACTGTTGTCTTATCGCACCGGTTTTATGATGTAACCGGAAAATAATGGTTTGTTAGAAATACAGACAGGCTGAAATATACAGTCCCCAGAAAAACTCGATGCGCATAATTTCCAGGTCCACCCTTTCACCCGCGTTAACAGTGTGGGGGTACTGATCGAACTCATCAAGAAATGTAACACTTTTTTCCAGCTTCACGTCTCGCAGGGTCGCGAGCGAAAGATAGAAACCGTAATCGAGACCCGCCTCGACCTTCACGTGGGGCTGCAGGAACTGGAGTGATATGGTTCCCGCGCTCGATACCTGGTGGCTCCTGTTGGAAAAAGAAAACGGATTATAAGAGCCTGCTTCGAAATAGTCGCACCGGGCACGGTAACCGCCGTAGCCGAGGTCCATTGGAGTGTAACTTCCCAGGTAGAAACCTCCCCAGAGGTGAGAAAGCGACTTGAATCCGACAAAAACAGAATATAAAGTGTTATCGGTGTACATGAGTATGTTTCCCGATGCGCCGGAATCGGCGGGGGATATGTTAATCTCGCTGGGGGCCTCGAACCGCATCACCTTCAACCCATAATCCACGTTCCCCCATCCAACGCGTTGTTCAATTTTCACTTCGTATTCTGTATACCGGGTATACCAGGAAATCGATTCACCCGGTTGAAGATCCATCCTGTCCCCCGATTTCGGGTAGTAGGTAAGTGGAAGCACGTTCCCGTCATAGTCGCGAATTCCATGGGAAGTGATGGAGTTATTGAATTCACGGAACAGGACATTCGCGTGCACGGTATAATTCCCGAAACGAAGTCCCGAAAGAAGCTTCAACTGGCGTGCCCGGTTGTCCCCGGTTTTTTCCAGGTCTTCGTTTTTATCGTATTCAGTGGGAAGCGACAGCCGGTCAGAGAGGTAATCAAGGCCAAGGGAAAAAATCCAGATGGTGCTTTTCACACCGTATCGCCTGACCGTGAAGGGGGTCGAGTTATGGGTGTAACCGAGGCCCGTTGAATCATGCCCCCTCAAAAACCCAATATAATCGCGGGTACTGATCATCTTCCAGCCGAACTTTCCATAACCGCCATATAGGTGGAGTGGCGAGGTCGTTTCGGGATGGGCGTTAATGGTTGTAAGCCAGCTATGAGTTCGCCGTTGAGGCGATTCCCCCGGCTTTTCCGGCAAGGGCTCCTCTGCCATTAGCGACTGTAGGATAATAAAATGAAGGGCAAATATGCAAAGGAACTTCAGAATCGATTTTTTTCCCATAGTCGTATTCAGTGCATATATTTATTTGCACGAAATTTACCATGAGTAAACGCCATTGTCTCGTAAACGGCTGTTTGATCAGATTTTGTCCATAAAAAGATGTACCTTTTGCATCAAAAAGGGAAGATTTTCCTTCCCCTCCGTTTCCACTATTACACTGCTTTTATATCACTTTTAGCATCCGTTTCATCCGCGGCTCAGCTCACCTGGTCGAAGCATATCGGCCCCTTCCTGTCCCGGGGGCCTTTCCCCTTCCTGACCGAATTGTATTCTTTCATGAACGCGTCGTTCGGGATTTTCCCCTCCGCGCCTAGCGAATATTCCTTTTTTAAATATCCAGGAAAGAGCTCTCATCCCGGAGCGCGTCTTCTCCCGACATAAGGCATATTCTCGGAAGTACCTTCAAGAAAAAGTCGTCCCCTTCCGTGAAAAAAGCCCGCATCGACAGGCTCAGCACATCGCCTTGACAGAGGCCCTTAAAATTCTTGTGCTGAGCCTGTCGAAGCATGCGCCGCCAAAAATCGCGGCACGTTCGCACCCCGTGGATACACCTGCTCTGACCGTTTCAAAGATAATGCGAAACAGTAATGAAAAAGTCAAAAGAAATCATCTCAGTCAGGGCAACGAATTTCGTGATCCTCACGGTCCCCGCTTCATGGGACGGAAATACCCCTTATACAGGCAGTATTCCCTTTGCATCCGGTACCAGACCTGCTCGGCGTTGTAGCCATATACTACGGAAGGATTCATTTCTGCGCCGCAGTCCGGGCACTTTTCAGGATCATCATTGAAACAGTGCTCAACCGCCGCCTTCCAGGTGGCGTTCTGAATCTTTTTCAGCTTTTCACCCGCTCCGTGCGCGTATATGCCGTAGTAACGGATCATTTTCTGGTGCTTTTTCGGGAGGAAGAAAAGCATCTTCGCCGCACTCGCCATGCGATTACAAAGTCTCGTGCGTAGAACGGCAAAGGCAACCACAGAGGCACAGAGGCACGGAGGGATTTTTGTGAAGGATGAAGTGGGAGTGGTGAAGGGAACGGCTGTGTCTCACGCGGAGAACGCGTAGATCACGGAAAAAAGGAAAGAGAAGACCCGAGAAACGAGGTCGAGGGAGGGCCGGTGCGGACACGGATGTCTTCCACCGGCCCTTGCGGAGCGGGTCCGGGTGATGAAGAAGTTCAGCCCCGCCGGCGAATGAGGCGCGGCTTTCTTTGCTACTTTCTTTTCCGAAAAGAAAGTAGAGAGCCCCCTCATGCCATGAGGTATATTCCCCGGAGCCCGAGGTCCATCCATGAAAAGAGCAGAAAAGAGGGACCGGACGCGGATGGCATAATTCGCTTGACTTTGAATGTCACAGGTCTTATTCTTCAAAGGATGCGATCTCCCGGATGCACCTCCTTCAGCGGGAACGCGCGGGACACCAGTATATCAATAATCATCATTTTTGTAATTATGATAATTTGGTCAGACGTCTGACCAAATTAGATACGAGCAGACCGCAAGATATTGACGTTATGCGAAATATGAATTTTTCCCAATTCTGCGACGACCTCGCGATTAGAATGCTGGTGAGAATTAAAGAGCGGTTGGTGTTCGAAAAAAATGGAACCGCCCGGCGGCCTCCCGGGTCAAACCGGCATATTCGATACCAGGAGGCGTTACAATGCACACCATGAAATCAATCTACCTGCCGCTCGGCATGGCGATAGCAGCGGCAATGCTGTTTGCCACGGCGCTCCCGGCACAGCCCTGCATGGACGGTGACGGTCCGGGTCCGCGCGGCAAGGGCGGGCCGCCCAGGGCTCCCATCTTCTTCGGCAACCCGGGCATGATGAAGAAGCAGCTTGGCCTCTCCGATGACCAGATCACCCGGATAGGCGAGATAAACCTGCGCTACAAGAAGCAGATGCTGGACCAGAGGGAAAAGCTCGCGCCAAAGGAAATCCAGCTCGAACGGCTGCTCCTCGAGGACAGCCCCGACCTGGGGAACGTGCGGAAGACCCTGCGCGAGATATCCGACGTCAAGCTGGAGATCCAGATGCTCAAGGTATCGCACAGGCTGGAAATAGAAAAGGTGCTCACACGGGAGCAGAAGTCGAAACTCCGTGAAATGAGGCCCCCTCGGCGCGGCGGGCCAGGAGGCCCGGGCGACATGCGCAGGGGCGGTCAGGGCAGAAAGGGACCCGGCGGCCCGGGTTATTATTAGAAGAAGGCACGATTATCGGCAACAGAGGCATGGATGGGACAGGAAACAATGTCATTCCGGCTTATGCCCCGGCATTATCAGCCGGGGTAAACTCCGCGGATTGCCGGAATCTATTCGCGCGCAACGACGAGATTCCCGCATTCGCGGGAATGACATTGAATAACATTCCTACATGGCTATTTAATGAATAAGAGTGGAAAAGCCGGAAGGCCCTCGATATCTTGAAAGCATGATGGCAATGGACGAGAAAACCTTCACCGAAATAGTGCACAGCACCAAGGGAGTGGTGCTCTCGGCGATCCGCAAGCATCTGCCTGAGCGCTACCATCACGCCATCGACGATATCGCCCAGGAGACGTACCTGCGCGCCTACCGCGGCTTGAAGAAGAACGGTTTCCGCGGCGACAGCGCAATCTCGACCTGGCTTTACACCATCGCGCGGAACGAGACCCTGCGGATGACGCATAAACTCGCTCGCCACGAGGAAAAGACCGAGGCGCTGGCGGAATACCGGCACGCGGCACAACCCGATACCCGTCGCGACGACGACCCGGAACTCCTGGGCGTGGTTATAGCGACCCTGCCGGTCAAATACCGCGCCGTCTACGAGCTCGCCGCGCTGGGGATGTCGGATGGGGAGATATCGGAACGGCTTTCGCTCTCCAGGGGCACGGTGAAGTCGCGGAAGGCCCGTGGGCGCGAGATGCTGGCGAAGCTTTTACGGAAGGGAGGATATATCGGCCATGAGTGAACGAAACAGCGGCATCCTGGACGACGCCATCGAGGCGAGGATGGGCGACGACGCCTGGAGCTCGTCAATGGCCCGCCGCGTCCTTGGAAAAAGAAAAACCATCATCCGGAGAAGGATGGCGGGCGGCGTCGCGCTCGCGATCTGCGCCGTAATCGCCGGGTACCTGCTCTTCCCTGCGGGCACGCCCGCTCCATCCGCCTACGAGAGCCTGATATCATCGCAGGTGGACGGGACATACGGCGCTGTCTTCACATCAGCGTCCGCGTCATCCGCCGGGGACGGCGCTCCTTTCGCCGACATCGACAGCCTGGTCGACTCCGCCCTGGCGCGGCGATGAAGCTGCGGAGGTTTTTCATACACCCGGAAAAGCTGCCGGCCGGCAGGTGGTAATATCATACATTATTTTATTTTTGTATATTTTGCCGGACTGGAATTCACTTTCCCCGGCGGAAATCGTTTCTTTTTTATTGACAAAAAACCACCCGAATATATCGTTGCTCTCTACTTCTCCGGAAGATCCACCGATATTCCCGTTGAGAAAATTCATCCAGCTCCGCGCGGGCTTCGCCCCTCAAGTCCCGGGTTTCATCGGGATACGGGACGCTGGATGATACCGTATAGATGCGAGGCAAGGACTACAATGAGCGGAATTCAGAAGACCTTTACACCCAAGGCTTCCCAGATCGAGAAAAAGTGGTACCTCATCGATGCCGAGGACAAGATTCTTGGCAGGATAGCCACCAGGATCGCTGACATGCTGCGCGGCAAGCACAAGCCGGGTTATACCCCCTACCAGGACGACGGCGACAACATCATCGTCATCAACGCCGAGAAGGTGAAGCTTACCGGGCGCAAGGGCGAGGACAAGGAATACTTCCATCACACCAAGTACGTGGGCAACGAGTCGTTCACGAACATCAAGAAGGTGATGAAGGAAAAGCCCGAGTTCGTCATTGAGCACGCCGTGTGGGGCATGATGCCCAAGAGCAAGCTCAACAGGAAGATTTTCAACAACCTCAAGATATACAGGGGCAGCGAGCATCCCCACGCCGCCCAGAAACCCGAGAAACTCGACATTTAACCACAGGAATACACGCAGGAGCGGATGATGAGCGACAACAGGATATACTCTACGGGAAGAAGAAAGACCTCGGTGGCCCGTGTGTGGATGAAGCCCGGATCGGGCGCCATCACGGTAAACGGACTGCCGGTGGCCGATTATTTCAGGCGCCAGACCCTGGTCCTCCAGGTGAAACAGCCCCTGGAGATCATCAACGCGGCCGAGACCTTCGACATTTACGCCACGGTTACCGGCGGCGGCTGGTCCGGCCAGGCGGGAGCGGTGAAGCTCGGCATCGCCAGGTGCCTCCAGAAGAAGGACGGGAAGAACACCAAGCCCCTCCGCGGCGAGGGCTTCCTCACCCGCGACGCAAGGGCCGTGGAAAGGAAGAAGTACGGAAGGAAGAAGGCCCGCAAGCGGTTCCAGTTCTCCAAACGCTGATCGCGGGAACAGCGCCGTATTTTCGAAAACAGGGGGGATGCCAGCACATGGACATCCCCCTTTTGCGTGTATGCTGACAATCACCGACATCGCCTACAAGACGGACCGCATAGAGCTCTCCCTGGACTCGGGGGAGTCGCTGAAGCTCCCGCTTCTGGCATCGGGCATGTTCAACCTGGAAAGGGGACGCGCCCTGGACCGGGAGGAATTTCTCCAGATGAAGGAGGAATCGGAGCGCTTCCGCTGCCGGCAAAAAGCGCTTGATTATTTATCGCTCAAAAATAGAACCTCTCACGAGATCGGGAAATACCTCACAAAGAAGGGCTTTTCGGCTCCCATCATCCGGGAGACCCTCGCGGGGCTGGACGGCGCCGGCTACATCGACGACCTCAAGTACGCGAAGTCCTTCATCGAGAACCGCCGGAGGAGCAGGCTGGTGGGGAAGAACCTCCTGAAAAAGGAGCTCCTCGCCCGGGGCGTGGAAAGGAACACCGTCTCGAAGGCCCTCGAAGATTCCGAATATCCCGAAGACACCATCGACGAGGTGTACGCGCTGGCGCTGAAGAAGCTCGCATCCCTCGCCGGCAAGAAGAACAGGCCGCAACGGCTGAGCTATTTTCTCAACCAGCGCGGATTCGATTACGAGATCATCCAGCGCGTCCTGCGGCGCCTGCGGGACGAGAACGCGCTGACGGAAGAAGGAGCGGACGATGCACAGGGTTAAGGATTTACGCGATTCATTCATCGGGTTCTTCGAGGAGCGCGGCCACCGCATAGTGCCGTCGAGCCCGCTCATCCCCCGGGACGATCCCACGCTGCTCTTTACCACGGCGGGCATGGTGCAGTTCAAGCCGATGTTCGCGGGCACCGTGAAGCTCGACTACACCCGCGCCGCCTCCGTCCAGAAGTGCTTCCGCACCAGCGACCTGGAGCGCGTGGGTAAGACCAAGCGCCACTGCACCTTCTTCGAGATGCTGGGCAACTTCTCCTTCGGCGACTACTTCAAGAAGGAAGCCATAGAGTACGCCTGGGACTATTCCACCAGGGTGATAGGGTTCCCCAAGGAAGACGTCTGGGTCTCCGTCTACGAGCAGGACGACGAGTCGTTCGCCATCTGGGAAAAGCAGATAGGCGTGCCGGCGCGGAAGATCGTCCGCCTCGGAAAGGCCGACAACTTCTGGGGCCCCGCCGGCGATTCCGGCGCCTGCGGTCCCTGCTCCGAGCTGTACCTGGACCGGGGCCCCGCCTTCGGCTGCGGCTCCCCCGACTGCAAGCCCGGCTGCGACTGCGAGCGCTTCCTCGAGTTCTGGAACCTGGTCTTCAACCAGTACTTCCAGGCCGTGGACGGCACGCTCTCGCCGCTGCCCCGCACCGGCATCGACACCGGGATGGGCCTTGAGCGCCTGGCGACCCTGGTGCAGAACGTCGACTCAATCTACGACACCGACGAGCTCCGGCACATGGTCGATTTCGTCTGCCGCGAGGCCGGCGTGAAATACGAGGGCGACGCCGTCCAGAGCGTGAACACGCTGGTGGAACACGCGCGCGCCCTCACCTTCGCCATCGCCGACGGCGCCTATCCCTCCAACGAGGGGCGCGGCTACGTGCTGCGGCGCATCATCCGCCGCGCGCTCCGCTTCGGCAGGCAGATCGGCATCCGCGATCCCTTCGTGTACCGGATGGTCGATCCGCTTGTGGAGATAATGGGCAACTACTACCCCGAGATCGTCCCGGCTGCGAAGAACGTGAAGAACCTCCTGGAGGGCGAGGAGAAGCGCTTCCTGGAGACGCTGGAAAACGGCATGGACCGCCTCACCGAGGTGATGAAGCTCCTGAAAAAAGGCGGCACCATTTCCGGCAACGACGCGTTCGTCCTCTACGACACCTTCGGTTTCCCGCTGGAAATGACCGTCGAGATAGCCTCGGAGCAGGGCCTCGCGGTCGATACCGGCGGCTTCGAAGCGGAGATGAACAAGCAGCGCGAGCGGGGCAAGAAAAGCTGGAAAAGCGGCGACTCCTCACGAGAGAAGCTCTTCGACGAGCTCCGCGAAAAGGCCGGCGACACGGTCTTCCTGGGATACGAGAAGGAGTCCGCCGAAACGGAAATTATCTTCCTGGCCGATGACGGAGGCATCGTGAAAAGCCTCGTCGAGGGACGCGAGGGGATGATAGTGACCCGGGAGACGGCCTTCTACGGCGAGTCCGGCGGCCAGGTGGGCGATACCGGCAGAATCATTTCTACTGGCGGCGCCGTATTCCAGGTGGAGGACACCGCGAAGGAACACCACACCATCATCCACGTCGGGAGGATGCTGCAGGGAGTCCTCAAAACCGGGGACCGCGTCACGACCGAAATCGACATCACCCGGCGCAACCTCATCAGGGCGAACCACTCCGCGACGCACCTCCTCAACGCTGCGCTCCGGCGCACCCTGGGCGAGCACGTGAAGCAGTCGGGCTCCGTCGTGGACCAGGAGCGCCTCCGCTTCGATTTCACGCATTTCAACGCCATGACCGAAACCGAGATTGCCGAAGTCGAGCGGATCGTCAACGGGAAGATATGGGAAGGGATCCCCGTCTCCACCGAGGTGATGGACATCAACTCCGCCATGAAGACGGGCGCCACCGCGGTGTTCGACGAGAAGTACGAGGACACCGTAAGGGTGGTGAGCGTCCCGGGATTCAGCAAGGAGCTCTGCGGCGGCACCCACGTGGACAACACCGGAAAGATAGGCGTCTTCAAGATCCTCCGCGAGGCTTCCCCCGGGGCGGGCCTGCGGCGCATCGAGGCGGTGACGCTGAAGGGACTCCTGGAGCGCTACAACGCGTACAGCGGCATAGTCCAGGGACTCACGGGAAAGCTCGCCAGCACGGAGGGCGGGCTGGAGAAAAAAGTCGAGGACACCCTGGCAAGGGTCCACGCGCTGGAAAAGGAGCTCGAGAAGCTGAAGTTCAGCTCCATGGCGTCGAACATCGACGAGATCATCGCCGACGGGCGCGACGTGAAGGGCATACGGATCATCGCCAGGGAATTTGACACCGCGGACGTGGACGAGCTGCGCAAGATATCCGACCTCATCCGGTCGAAGGACCAGAACTCCGTGGTGCTCTTCGGCGCGAAAAGCGACGGCAAGGCGCTCCTCCTCTTCGCCGCGACGAAGAACTCCGTGGCGAAGGGCATCGATTGCGGAGGCATCATCAGGGAAGCTTCGAAAATCGTCGGCGGTGGCGGCGGCGGGCGCAAGGATATGGCGCAGGCCGGCGGCAAGAATCCGGAATCGCTGTCAAAGGCGCTGGAAGAGGCTGGCAGAATCGCGGAGCGGATGCTGTCGTAGCCGTCAGGCCTTCTTCTTCATGTCCTTCATCAGGCGCTTCTTGTACTCCATCTCCATGGGCCTTACCATGGCCAGGTACCTCTTCATCTCGTCCTTGCGCGACGAGTTCCCCGCGAAATCCACGCCGAGGTACATGTTCCCCGAGCTGTCCTGGATTGTGTACTTGATGTCCCCGTAGATGGTGATGGGCGCCTGCAGCTTGAATACTATGTCGAAGATGAAGCCCTTCGCCTTCAGGAAAGATTTCTTGAGCTCCGTGTCGGTTATCTTGAGCCTCAGGCCGCCCCTGCTGATGTCCAGTATCTTCTGGTGCACCGGGAGTAGTACCGTGTTGGCATCGCGGATGCGGTCCACCAGCTTGAAGGAATGGTCCTTCAGCTCAAGGAGCTTGTCGATTCCGAGTTTTTCCTTCATCGATATCACCTGGATGTAGGCAAACGGTATGGAACGCTCGGCCTCGTCCAGGTAGATGAGCGGGCAAATTATCATCGACTTGTAGCCGCGCTCCACGTTCCGCTTTATCTCCCTTTTCAGGTCGTGCCCGTAGAGGGTGTACAGGTCCACCATGTCGGGCGTCATGGGATGATACGATTCGGTGCTGGACATGTCCTCCACGAAGACCGCGTTGCCGGTCTTCTTGATCTCGTCCAGAACTGCATCGGACTGCTTGAACACGTCCACCTTCACGATGTCGCTCAAGTGAGTGTGCGACGAATGGAACTGGTCCAGTATCACCTTGATGCCCGTGGGAATCGTGAATCCCGTGAGCTCCAGCGTGTATTTCGAAAACTTGAAATTTGTCGCCACCACGGCGTCGGGATCCACCTTGAAACGGACGTCACGCCGGCCCGCGGACGCCTTTCGCGCTGCGACGCACTCGCAGTGGAAGTACCCGGGCCCACGGATTTCCAGCACCTTCAGTTCGAACTCGACGTATTTGTCCAGGAGGCCGTAGATGGTGATCGTTTCGGACGGAGGCGGCGCGTATTCGGTGTCGGTGATGATAAGGAAGGTATTGTCATCCATGAACTCGTTGATCTTCACCTCGCTCTTATCGACCATATTCTTGATGTAGATCTTGCGCTCCTGGAAATACACGCGAAGAAGTTCGAGCGCCTCGGGTATCTCCAGGGTCGTATCGTACATCCTTTCTTTACGATGTTTTACATTTACCACTTCAGAACCCCGGCACGTTCCTGATTATTGCTGCATATGATGAATTCATCGCCGACCAAACCCGCCAACACGCGGACCGACATTGCACAAATGAGCCGGGCGGTTTTACCGTACCACGCGGCACCCATCTGATCAGGCTGCGGATGTTGGTTTAGTCTGTTATTATTATCGTAAAAATTTCAATGAAAACTTCATTAGAAAAACACCCAATCCCGGGACCCCGCACACTCCTGATTCAAGTAACGACCGATCACGTGAAGCTGTGTGTCCAAACATTCGTCTGGCATCATAACGTCAGGAAGGACATGAAAACCGGTAGCGGGATGCGGCGGGCAATATTTATATTACAACAATATGTATATTTTAATGAATAATAAATGAATAATACAACGTCAGGGGATAAAAATGGGGAGAAGAAGGCCCCTCCCCATTGAACCAGTGTTTTAACACTGTCGGCTCAAGCGTGTCCTTGTTACTTCTTCTTCTTGGCGGCCTTCTTGCCCTTCTTCTTGCCCGCAGCCTTCTTCGCAGCCGCTTTCTTGGCTTCCGCCTTCTTCGCCGCGGTGATCGCGGGTCCGAGTTTCTTCAGGGCACCCTGCGCTGCGCCAAGCTCCTTGCTGAGCTTCTTGACTTTTGCCTGCTTTCTCTTTTGATCCGCTACCAGTTGTTTGACACTTTTCCCTGCCATCTGTAACACACCTCAGTAAATTTATTGAACGTCTTTACTTAATGAGTCCATGTGAAACATTCTACAAACAACAGAAAAAGTTATTACTGTGTTTTTATTTTGTAATTGCTTATTTAATACATATACTCATAATGCAAATAATTGCAAGCAAAAAATCAATTTTAATTAAATAATTTTTTTGCAAGAAATACTTTTTCACGTTTTTCATGATTTCCCCGGTCCGCGATTGTGCCCCGCGAAAGAAAAGAGCGCGTCGCACAGGGATCGCGGGACACAACATCTGGTTGACACTGCGGACTCAATACCGCACTCTGCTGCACTCGAATAATTCTGGAGCGTGATGATGACATCCCGGGCACCCGTCGTATCGATTGTAGGAAGGCAGAACGTCGGCAAGTCGACGCTCTTCAACGCGCTCGCGAAAGAACGCAGGGCCATCGTCGACGCGCATCCAGGGCTGACGAGGGACATCATCACCTTCACCATACGCCACGGCGGCGCATCCTTCGAGATATCGGACACCCCCGGTCTCGACCTTGATCCTTCATCGGAGCTTTCCCAGGCGATAATCGGCACAGCGCACCGGCAGCTCGACCGCTCGTCCCTTATCGTCCTCCTCATGGAAAATCCGGGGCCGGAACCGTTCGATTACAAGCTTGTAGAACTGTTAAGGAAGTTCCACGCACCAGTGGTGGTGGCCGTCAACAAAATGGACAACGCTGAAGACCTCGTCAACATGGCGCATTTTTACGAAATGGGACTGGAAGAGATCATCCCAATATCTGCCCTGAGACGAAGGAACATTCCCCTGCTCCTCGATAAAATCGCCTCCCTCCTTCCG
>JAGODF010000393.1 GCA_017998375.1 Spirochaetota bacterium | reverse complement strand
GGACTACAACGAGAAGGGGCAATACCCAGCCTCATTGATCAAAAAGCTCGGCGAGCTGGGCCTTTTCGGGATGATGGTGCCGGAGAACTTCGGCGGCTCGGCCGCCGGGGCCGTGAGCTACAGCCTGGCGCTCCAGGAGATAGCATGGGCCTGCGCGTCGATTGCCGTCACGCTTTCCGTCACCAACCTGGTGACGGAACCCATGCTCAATTTCGCCACCGACGACCAGAAGCGCCGATTCCTCATCCCCCTCGCGTCCGGCGAGCACGTGGGCGCATTTGCCCTCACAGAACCGGAGGCGGGATCCGATCCCTCCGGCCTCAAGGCTTCCGCCGTGAAAAAAGGCGGCGCGTATATCATCAACGGGACCAAGCAGTTCATCACCAACGGAGCATACGCCGGCGTGTTCATTCTCATCGCGCGCACGGCACCGGGCAAGAACGGTCTCTCCGCGTTCCTTGTCCCGAAGGGGGCGAAGGGGCTGATACTAGGCAAGGAAGAGGAAAAGATGGGGCTCCGCGCCTCCAACACGGTGGAACTGGTGCTGGAGGAACTCGTGGTCCCAGAGGAAGACATGCTCGGCAGGCCGGGCATGGGGCTCCAGATCGCTCTAAACGCCCTGGACAGCGGGCGCATCGGCATCGCCTCTCAGGCCACGGGGATGATATCGGCCTGCCTCCACGAGGCGGTCACCTACGCCGGCGAGCGGAAGCAGTTCGGCAAGCCGATCATCCGCCACCAGACCATCCAGAACATGATCGCGGACATGGCGGTCGAGAGCGAATCGGCGCAGCTCCTCGCCTGGAGCGCGGCGTCCATGAAGGACGCGAAGCGCCCCTTCACGCGGGAGGCCTCCATCGCGAAGCTCTTCGCCACCGAGGCACTCAACCGCTGCGCGTACCGCGCGCTCCAGGTGTTCGGCGGCTACGGCTACATCCGCGACTACAAGATCGAGCGCATCTACCGCGACGCCAGGGTCACCACCATCTACGAAGGGACCTCGGAAATCCAGAGGATGATAATAGCCCGGGAAACTGAAGCCTCTATCTGAGGTTCCCGGTCCCGTCAAGGCGCGCGCCGCAATGCTTGCAGAACACCGCGTCGCCGTCGTGTCCCTGGAGAGAGCACGAGGGGCACGCCTGGGACGTGACCGGTTTCCCCGCCTGGGAGAGCTCCACCGTCACTATACCCGTTGGCACTGCGATGATGCCGTACCCCATGATCATGATCACGGACGCGAGCACCTGTCCCAGTACTGTCCGGGGGGCGATATCGCCATAGCCCACCGTGGTGAGTGTCACTATCGCCCAGTAGATGCTTCTGGGAATGCTCGTGAACCCGTTTTCGCTCCCCTCGATGAGATACATGGCGGTCCCCATGATGACCACGCTGCTGAAAACGACGCCGAGGAACACGGTGATCTTGAAGCGGCTCGCTTTCAGCGCGCGGCGCAGTACATCGGCCTCGCCGAGGAACCTGGCGAGCTTGAAAATACGGAACACCCGCAAGAGGCGGATGGTGCGCAGCACGAGGAAAAACTGCGCTCCCGCGACGAAGAGGCTTAAATACGTGGGAATTATCGCCAGCAGGTCTATGATGCCCAGAAAGCTCGTCATGTATTTCAGCGGCCGGCCGACGCTGATGATTCTCGCGATATACTCCACGGTGAACAGTATCGTGAAGAACCATTCTACGTTCCGGAGAACGTTTCCATAGAGCGCTTCAATGTCCTTCACGCTTTCGAGCATGACGGCGACGACGCTGAACAGTATCGCCCAGAGGAGCGCCACGTCGAAAAGCTTACCCGCGCGGGTATCCGACTCGAAGATTATTTCATGCATCCTGAGGCGCCAGCCGCTGACGATCCGCCCCTTGTCCTCCGCGTTGTTGCCCGTGAAACTCATTGCCTATTTCCTCCCGCAGGTCACCAGCCCTTCCTCTTGCCCTGCCGCTCCCAGCGCCATGCCGTGTCGACGATGCGGTCGATGTCGGCGAACTCCGGCTTCCAGCCGAGTTCACCGCGCGCCTTCTCCGACGACGCGACCAGCACGTCGGGATCGCCCGCCCGGCGCGGGCCTTCCTTCACGCGGGGCGCCTTTCCCGTGACCCGCTTCACCGCGTCGACAACCTCCCGCACCGAGAATCCCCGGCCGTTGCCAAGGTTGAAGACTTTCGTGGTGTCATTCCCGAGTAGGTCCTCCAGCGCGCGGATGTGCGCGTCCGCGAGGTCGTTCACGTGGATGTAGTCGCGCACGCAGGTGCCGTCGGGAGTGTTGTAGTCGGTGCCGAATATTGAAAGCGCATAGTCCCCGTCCATCACTGCGCGGAGCGCCAGCGGGATGAGGTGCGTCTCCGGCACGTGGCTTTCTCCGATGGTACCGGAGGGATCGGCGCCGGCGGCGTTGAAGTAGCGGAGTGATATCGACCGGAAGGAGTCCGACGCGTCCAGGTCGCGCAGGACATCCTCGATGAAGAGCTTGGTCCTCCCGTAGGGATTGATGGGCTTCAGGGCGGTGTCCTCCCGGATGGGGACCTCTTCCGGGTAGCCGTAGACCGCGGCGGTGGATGAGAAGATGAAGCGCTTCACGCCCGCGGCGAGCATGGCCCGGAAGAGTTCCAGCGTCTTCGCGGCGTTGTTCTCGTAATACTTCAGCGGCCGCTGCACCGATTCGCCCACGGCTATGTACGAGGCGAAGTTCATCACGCACTCGATGCCGCGGTCGTTAAAAAGGGTGATAAGTTTTTCGCGGTCGCCGATATCGCCCTCCACCAGCTCGAAACCGCGGACGAAGTCGCGGAAGCCGTTCTCCAGGCTGTCGTACACCACCGGCTCGTACCCGCGCTCCGCGAGCAGCTTCACCACGTGGCTTCCGATATAGCCGGCCCCACCGGTGACCAGAATTTGTTTCATTTCGCCTCCCGCATCGAAATACCAGCGTACACCACCCTTTATCGATTGACAATCACAATCCGGATGAAGTAGAATGATACGCGATGCTTTCCACAGACCACCTCATCGGCCGTTTCTCGGAGCAGTTCGGCGAGGCCGCGGGCGCGGAGCTTTTTTTCTCCCCGGGGCGCGTGAACATCATCGGCGAGCACCTGGATTACAACGGTGGCCTGGTCTTCCCCGCGGCCATTTCCCTGGGGATTTTCGCCGCCGTCCGTAAGAACGGCACCAACATCGTGAACATCCGCTCCGCCGGGTTCCCTGGCGCGGTCGCCATTCAACTGGACGGCGAGATAACCAGGGACGCGGACACCTCCTGGGGCGATTACCCGCGGGGGGTGATACGGTATCTGCGAGACGGCGGCTACCCTGTGCACGGGGCGGACATCCTGATGGAGAGCACCCTTCCCGGCGGCTCGGGCCTCTCCTCCTCGGCCTGCGTCGAGGTGCTCACGGCCTGCATCATGCTCGACCCGCCGGAGGACGCGTCCGG
>JAGODF010000055.1 GCA_017998375.1 Spirochaetota bacterium | reverse complement strand
CTTCACCATCACGATGTCCTTGTCCTTCACGCCGAACTCTTCGGCGTCGGCGGGAGACATGTGGATGTGCCGCATGGCGCAGATGACGCCCTCCGGAATTTCAACTTTTCCCGCGGGCCCCTCGAGGATGATGCCCGGGCTCCCCTTGTGATCGCCCGAACCGCGGATGGGCGCGTCGATGCCGAGCTTGAACTCCTCCGTCCGCGATATCTCCACCTGCGTCTTTGCGCGCTCCGGCCCCAGTATCCGCACGCCGTCTACGCGGCCGCGCTTGCCGATGAGGTTCACCGTTTCCTCGCAGGCGAACTCGCTGTCCTGGTAGAGCCGCGCCTTCTCGGTGAGCGCGTGTCCTTTTCCGAAGAGCGCCTCGACATCGCTCCTGCAGAGATGCACGTGGTGCGCCGACACCGACACGCGGATGGGCCTGCGGTCCGTGTCCATGACGGTGCGGTGGACCGCTTTCTGGTAATCGATGGCTTTTGCGCACTGACGCGCTATCATCAGCTCCTCGTCGGTGGCCACGGCGAGCACGGCGGCGTGCGAGTAGGGCGCGCCGATATCGAACACGGGTGCCGCCGCATCTACGGCGCAGCGCTCGTTCTTGAGCGGGTCCACGGCGATGCCGAGACGTTCCAGTCCCTGCACCGAGCGCGCCCGGATGCCGCGGCTGTTCTGGCCTATGCCGCCGGTAAAGACGATGGCGTCGGCGCCCCCCATCGCCGCCGTGTACGCGCCGATGTAGAACTTCACGCGGTAGCAGAAGACCTTGATTGCCAAAAGCGCCCGGGCGTCGCCTGCTTCCGCCGCGTCCAGGACCTCGCGCATGTCGGGGCTCTTGCCCGAAAGGCCGAGCAGGCCGCTTTTTTTATTGAGGATATCGTCAACCTGCGCGATGGTGAGTCCCTCGCTGTCCATCAGGTATCGTATCACGCCCGGGTCGAGGTCGCCCACGCGCGTGCCCATGATGAGACCCGGCAGCGGGCCGAATCCCATGCTCGTGTCGATGGACCGCCCGCGTTCGATGGCGCAGACGCTGCAGCCGTTGCCCAGGTGGCAGGTGATGATGTTGAGGCGGTGAAGCGGCGTCTCCAGGAACTCCGCGGCCTTCGCGGCGACGTACTCGTGCGAGTTGCCGTGGAAGCCGAACTTGCGAATGCCTTTTTTGTAGAGCTCGTACGGCAGGCCGTAGACGGCGGCTTCCTCGGGGATGGTGCCGTGGAACGCGGTGTCGAACACGGCAACGTGCGGGACTTCGGGAAGCGCCTTCTGGCACGCCTCGATACCCGCGAGCATGGCGGGGTGATGGAGCGGCATCAGCGGGATGAGACGTTTAATCTCCGTCTTCACCTCGTCATCGATGATGACGGGGCCGTGATATTTTTCGCCGCCGTGACCCACGCGGTGAGCCACCGCGCCCAGCTCGGACACCTTCCGTATCGGCACGCCCTCGTCCTCGATCACTTCTTTCAGCACCAGGCCGACGGCTTCGAGATGGTCGGCAGCCTTCGCCGGCTCCTTCTTCTTTGCGCCGGCTGCCTCGTGCGCGTGCTCGGTTCCCTCCATCCCGATGCGCGAGATGTTTCCCGCGACCAGGTTCTTCTCCGTTTCAAGGTCGATGAGCTGGTACTTGAGCGACGAGCTCCCGCAGTTGATGACAAGGACGTTCATGGGGGCCTCCATTCGGGTGGAGGAAAGTATGGCAGGATGATGCGGCAGGTCAATTCTTTTATGGGTGATGATATCCGGAAACGCGAAGGCGCGAAAACGTTTTCGCGCCTTCGCGTTTCCGGCGCATGATAGTGCTATTCCAGAAATTCGATAATCATCCGCGCCACGTCCTCCTTTCCGGTATCTACCGTCACGGTATGATTACCGCGCTCGAGCCAGCGCGTTTCCTTCCGCCGCGATCCGATCCGCGCGGCGATGTAATCGAGCGAGTCCGGCGGGACAACGCGGTCGCGCCGCGACTGGATGATGAGCGCGTCGGACGATACGCGGGGAAGCGCCTTCATGGCGGCATTGATGAGCTTCCTTAGGTGCCACGCGGCCATGACCGGGACGCCGTCGCTGTAGCAGACATGGACCTTCCGCGCCTCCGGATCATCCAGCCCCTTTTCCTCGTCCACGCGCCTGATGATCTTCATGAAGGGCCGCACCAGCGGCGCCAGGATGGCACGCCTGTCCGGGATGCGCCTTGGCGTGGATATCAGAATGATCTTCCGGGGTGTAAACTCGAAAGCCAGGAGAATGGTGAGAATGCCTCCCATGGAGAGGCCTGCTATCGACACCTCGTCGCAGTGCTCCAAGATATCGTAATACGCGTTGCGGGCGGCACCGAGCCAGTCGCGTCCCGTGCAGCGCGCCATGTCGTCGAGGCTGGTCCCGTGACCCGGGAGGCGTGGCACCGATACCGTGTACCCGGCGTCGATGAGCTTTCCGGCCAGATGTTTCATCTCGAAGGGCGAGCCGAGGAAGCCGTGGAGAAGGAGGACGCCGCGTCGGCCGCCACCGTGGAAGAGGGGCTCGGCGCCGGGAAGGATGGTTATATCGGGCATACCAGTACCTGCGATTGCCTTCAATATGTCCGGACTATTTCAGCCCGGACACGTACGGCACGTAAGCGGAGTCGTAGTTCAGCTCGTGGTCTTCCCACCATTCGCGGATATCCCTCTCCACCCTGATTGCCAGATAGTTGTCGGCCCCGCGCGATTTGATCTCGTGTTCGAGATTGAGGAAATAGTTCACGAGTTCCTGGTGCTTTTTTACGTGCTCATTGAATTTCGGGTACTCTGTCCGCGAGAGCAGGGCCTCCTCGTAGGAAAAATGTTCCTCGATGTGTGATTTCAGGTAGGATATCAGGAGCTTCAATTCATCCCGGCCCTTGTTGTCGTACAGGGCAAGCGCAAGCCTGTTGACCCTTTTGAAAAACTCCCTGTGCTGTTTGTCAATCCTCTCGATGCCAAGCTCGTATTCTTTCTTCCATTCGAAACCGGACATGACATGCCTCCCGCTTCGCCTTCACCGGACTTCCCGAATACTCCCAAGGATCTCGGAGTACGTCAATACTAATTTATCCGCGTCTCCGCGTGAACCATGCCGTTGCCGTAAACCCTCCGTGCCTCTGTGGTTTCACATCATCCCGATGATTTTCTCCGCGATCCTCTCCGGCCTGATGAGCATCTCGTTCTCCAGGTTTTTCGCGTACGGTATGGGACACTCCGGCGCGCCGATGCGCAGCGGCGCCGCCTTGAGCAGCCCGTGCCCTGCCGACGCGACGCGCGCCACCACCTCCGCGCCGATGCCGAACGACGCGCCGCCCTCCTCGACGGTGGCGAGGCGTCCGGTCTTCCGCACCGACGCGAGTATCGTTTCCGTGTCCATGGGATAGAGCGTGACGAGATCGATAACCTCGGCATCGATTCCCTTCGCCGCGAGAAGCTCCGCCGCGTCCAGGGAGGCGCTCACCCCGAGGAGGTGCGTCACTATGGTCACGCCGGAGCCGGTGCGGACGACGCGCGCCTTCCCGAGCGGCAGCGTGTAGTCGCCGTCGGGAACCGGGCCGGAGTGCGCGTAGAGGAGCTTGTGCTCGAAGAAGAGCACCGGGTTGGAGGACCGTATCGCCGATTTCAGAAGACCTTTCGCGGTATAGGCGTCGCACGGCGCGGCGACAATGAGGCCCGGTATCCCGGCGAAAAAGCGCTCCATCGACTGCGAGTGCTGGGCCGCCATGCCGATGCCGCTGCCCACGGGCGTGCGTACCACAAGCGGGACGCAGACCTGGCCGCCCGTCATGTAGCGAAGCTTCGCCGCCTGGTTGAGGAGCGGGTCCATGCAGCAGGAGAGGAAGTCCGCGAAGAGGATCTCCGCCACGGGGCGCATTCCCGTTATGGCGGCGCCCACGGCCCCACCTACGATGCCGTTCTCGCTGATGGGCGTGTCGATGATCCGCTCCGCGCCGAACTCGTCCACCAGCCCCTCGGTGACGCTGAAGTAGCCGCCGAGGCTCACGTCCTCGCCCCAGAGGAACACGCGTCCGTCGCGCCGCATCTCCTCCGCCAGCGCCTCGTTGATCGCCTGCGCCACCGAGAGGTTCCTCCCGGCCGGAGCCGTGATGACATCGCCCTCGAAGAGCGAGCGGTCTTCAGGCGTGTACGCGTGCTCCGTGAGGAGGGCGGCATCGGGCAGGGGGGATCTCTTCGCGAAGGCGACGGCGTCATCCACGCGCTTTTTCGCTTCTTCGCGGAGGCGGGTGATATCATCCTCCTTTAACGAGCCTTCCGCGAGCAGGTCCTTTTCGAGGCGGGCGATAGGATCGGCGGCGATGAATTTTTCCTTTTCTTCAGTGGTGCGATAGAGCTCCGGTTCCCCCTCCATGTGGCCGTGCCAGCGGTAGGTCATGAGCTCCAGCAGGCGCGGCTTCCCGTCCTTCCGCATCGCCGCGACGATCTTTTCCGTTTCCGCGAGGACCGCGCGCGCATCATTGCCGTCTGCGCGCAGCGCTTCGATGCCGTAGGCCTGGGCGCGCCGGAAAAGTTCGGTGACCGCGGAGTGGCGCTCCAGGGACGTGAACTCGCCGTAGAGGTTGTTCTCGATCACCACGAGCACCGGCAGGCTGAAGACCGAGATCATGTTCATCGCCTCGTGGAACATGCCCTGGTTGACCGAACCGTCGCCGGCGAAGACCACGGAGATATCGTCGCGTCCGAGTTTCTTTATGGTGAAGCCGGCGCCCATCGCGAGAAGATACCCGGCGCCCACGATGCCGTTCGCGCCCAGCACCCCGCGCGACCCGTCGGTGACGTGCATGGAGCCGCCGCGGCCGCCGCAGAGACCGTCGCGGCGCCCGTAGATCTCGGCCATCATGCGGTCGAGGTCCGCGCCCTTGGCGATGATATGCCCGTGGCCGCGGTGCGTGGTGTTGAGGTAGTCCGAGTCCCTGAGCGCGAGACACACGCCGGCGGCGACGGCCTCCTGTCCCAGGGAAAGGTGTATCGCCTCGGTGGGGATATCGCCCTCCTTGAATGATTTCGAGAGGTGTTCCTCGAAGAAACGAATGGTGCGCATGGTCGCGAGAAGGCGCGTCCCGGCATGCCGGGACGCGCTTCCCGCGGGAGATGGCGCCGATGTTCCGGATGCAGGCGTCGCGAGACACGACGCTCCTTCGGCGAAGGTCATCGGGAACGCGGGAATGCGGGTGGCGTCGATGCCGCCGGTTCGTTTCCGGAAGAAGGCGCGCAAGCGCTTGCGCGCCTTCCCGGATGTGTGTGTGTGTCCCTTTGCGGCAAGCAAATCCTCCCGCCCGTGTTCCCGCAGCACCGGCGGGTAGAGCGCGAAGGCGGGCTTCAGCGCCGGGATGAGTTTCAGCGCTTTCTGGATGGAGCCCTTGGCGACGATCTTCCGCGTGGCGATGGCGAGCGGCACGTTCAGTTCCTGCATCCAGAAGAGGTGGCTTGTCTCCGAGGAGAGGAGCATGTCCACGTCGGGCTCCACGGATTCCGCCGGGTCGAAGTAGAAGCGCGGGACCTCGCCGGAGAGGTCGATGTAGAGCGCGCAGCCGTAGTCGGTGTAGCGGAAGCGCGCAACGAGCTTCACCCCGGAAACTGATTTCACGATCTCCGGCGCGTCGAAAATTTTCGTCCAGAGCGTGGTGAGGATGGCGGTCATTTCTTCCTTGTTCTTGTAGGGGGTCATGGCGGGCGCTCCTGGAGGGGGAATGGTGGTTCCTTGTCGGGCCTCGTTCTGCTTATAATGGAAGACTACGGGGAAGTCAATTGATTTATCATCATCCGACCGTCCTTGAAGACGCGGCACATTCGCACCCCGCCGAAATATCGAACCCTCCCTAAAAAAACCCTTGAATTTTTCCGCCCCGTCGGTATACGCTATGGGTTCGTCGCGCGATACATACACAGGGACGGGGATTCCGCCATGAAAAGCGTCAACATCTGGTTTCTCACCGACAACTCCGAGGGCGCGAAACTCGCGCAGGCGATAAAAGGCATGGGGCTCACCGTCCATATCGTGAAGGGCGCGGGCTTTGCTAGCTCGAACATCGCCGTCGACGACACGAACCTGTTCATCGTCGACGTGAAGAAAAAGAAGCTCCCGGCGATCGTGGCGCTCCTCCGCGACGATCCCCGCCTCAATTCCTTCCTCAAGTTCGTCATCACGTCGAAGCGCGATATCCGGAAGGCGGTGAATATCTCCCTGAACCTGATGCACATCGAGTTTATCGCCCGCCCCGTGGACAACCGCGAGTTCAGCCTGCTCCTGGAAAAATCGGTAGTGGTGGAGAAGTACAAGGAGATGATGAAGATGTTCTCGAAGGAGGCCGAGACGCGCATCGGCGCGTTCGAGAGCCTCATGGACATCAACCGCAAGGAGATCTTCGAGAACGACCGCGAGAAGGAGGCCTTCGAGAAAATCCTCGACTACGAGCGGCACCTGGTGGCCGAGCAGTCGAAGCTCAACAACGCCATCAAGGAGTTCACCCTGCTGCGGCAGAAGGACCTCTTCGACCTGAAAAACCGCGTGAAGGCGGAGGAGATGCTCACGGAGCTCCGCCGCCTGGAGATGATGGACGCGCAGAGCGTCATCAAGGCGCAGGAGGCGGTGATAGATTTCTCCGCCCAGAAGATCGACGAGGCCGGGAAGATCATCAACGCCACGGAAAAAGTCCAGGAGCTCAGCCGCAAGGAGGCTATGGAGCTCCACGAAAAGCTTTCGAAGGCCGAGGCGCGCTGCAGAGAGCTTGAGAAGGAGGTCGACGCGCTCAGGGCCGAGCTCCGCGGGCTCCGGGGACAGTGATGGCCTTCCGGGGACCGCGCGCGGCCGCCGCGGCGCTGTGCGCCGTGGCGCTCGTATCCGCGCCCGCCCGCGCCTGGCTCTTCGACCGGGGACTGGAGGATACGGTGGACGCCATGCGGGACCTCTTCGGCAAGAGGGAACTCGTGGCGCTCTACGACCGCTACGTCGATCCCCGGCTCCGCGCCGAGATTGAAGCCTCAGCCGCGCTCATACAGAAGGACCGCGCCAACGGCGCCCTCATCGCACGGCGGCTCCGTTTCGCGGACCGCGGCGAGTTCCAGAAGGCGGGGCCGCGCCGGGTGGTGGAGCATTTCTTCATGGCCATGAAGGATCCGCCGGGCAAAAAGGGCGGGGCCGTGAACAACGCCGAGTACCTCAAGACGGCGTTCTCCCTCACGGTGCTTTTCGCGCATTTCGACGACGGCATGCGCCTCGTGCGGAGGGAGATTGCCGGCAACCGGGCGAAGCTCTATTACCGGGGCAACAACCTTAAAATGATTGCGTATTTTACGTACCGTGATAAGAGGTGGCTCATCACCAGAAAGGGATTGTAGGACCTCGCGATGGAATGGGAAAAAATACTGGCAGACGCCGTCCAGGACGGCAGCATCAGGGAGTTGTACCTGGGGAAGATTCCGCACCTGAAGACCTGCAACAACTGGCGCGAGGTGGAGCCCATCGGATGGGTGGACCACCAGATGAAGCTTTCCCATTACAAGGGGGGGCTGGTCAAGCTCAACGACCGCATCTACTTCGTCAAGGAACAGACCATCAACGCCATCAGCGAGTTCGTGAAGCTCTCCTTCAAGCACACCATCACCGTCATCAAGGAAAAAGAAAAGACCAAGAAGGAAAAAGGGGTGTGATACCGCCGCCCCGCGCGGTCACTCCGCCTCCTCGAAGAGGCTTATCACCGCGTCCTTCCCCTGCGACAGCTTGATGATATCGTCGAGGAACTCGCGGTTGATCACCGCGCACTGCGGCGCCAGGCGCTCCACCACGGCGTGCTTCAGCTTTCCCGCGCACAGGTCGTCTATAAATGAGGGATGGTTCGCCTTGAGTATCATCACGTTCATGATGCTGATGCGCACCGTCTGGCGCGCCCACTCCGCGAGCATGAAGGCGAGGTTCTGGGGCAGGGCGTTCTTCGCGTGGCGCCCGATGGTCTCCAGGAACGGCTCCTGGGACATGCCCCGCTTGTAGGCCCGGAGCACCGACTGGCGGCTGATCTTCGCGTTTATCACCACGTCGTCGCGCACCATCTCGGTGTGCGTCAGAATGTGGAAGAGCTCCTCGGATGTGAGGTCTTCCCGGGGCACCAGCAGGGTGAAGTCCGGGTTGATGTAGACCGAGCGCGTTTCCTTCTTCTCCTTCCTGCCGCCGTCGTCGGCGAACTTCGTGAGTTTGCCGGCGATATCCCTACCGATGTCCGAAAGGCTCACGCTGCCGCCCGTGCTCCGCAGGACGCCGGTGACGTGCAGGAAGTCGACCGCCCCTCCGAGCGACCTTCCCAGCTCCTCGCGGCGCTCCAGGACTTTCGCGCAATGCTCCTCGCCGCATTCGGCGATGAGCTTCGCGCGGGCGGCGGCCGCGAGGAAATCCGGGGACGCGCTTTCAAGGCGCGCCAGGAGGTCCACGATGAACGTGATCAGCTGCAGCGGCGGAATCTCCGCCGGCGCCGCGAAGAGCGCGTTCTCCTCCGAGGCGTTCTGCAGCTGGTAGATTATCTTCAGGAGTATTTTATTCGGCTTGTCGAGCTCGTTCTGCAGGGGCTTCATGGTGGCGATTACCGAGTCGCCCTTGAGCTTGATGAGGTTGAGGAAGTACATTACGTGGAGACAGAGCTGGAGGACGTCGCGCGGCGGCACCTTCGCCCCGCCGGACGCGTAGAGCGTCCCCAGGCCCCGCATGATCCTGTCCATGTCTATCTTCCGGTATTCCCTCTGCTTTGTGAGAAAGAGCCCGTGCGTGGACACGGCGTCGTACACCGCGAGCATGTTGAGTATGAAACCGTAATGGTTGTGGAAAGTGGCGCGGTTCGCCGGCGCCGCGAGCCTGCGCTCCTGCATCAGGGACAGGAACGCGTCGCGGGTGAGGGATAGCACCGCGCAGGGCGGCCACGCCGCGTCGTTGACGATGTCGATGACGCCCGAGCCCGCGAGCCGGCCCAGGACTTCCGACGCTGACTGGAGCGGCACGATCTTCAGCGCCTCCTCCATGTCGATGATGCCGCCGCCGGCGAGCATGGCGTCCAGGAGGGAGCGCTCCCGGGGCTTTTTCGCGGCCGGGGCGAGGGGGGATACCGGCGCCTCGTCCTTGCGGAGGAGCGCCGCTGCGGCTTCCTGGAAGATCGCCGTGAGATGCGCGGCGCCGCGGGGATTGAAGGAGGCGCGGATGTCCTGGAAGACGATGATCTTGTCGGACTTGTTGTGGAGGCGCTGGCGATTTTTCAGCACGTACGCCAGGAGCTTCCGGGACAGCGCGGCCGATATCTCCTCGATCCTGGGGGTCTCGATTTTCAGCGCGGTTTCGAGCTGGCCGAAGGTGGCCCCCTTCTCGTCGCGGCAGGCCTCGGCGAAGACCCGAAACTCGTCCTCGGGCATGGAGCGGAGCACCCGGTGGAGGCCGGCGGGCGTGGGAAGGAGCTTCTCTATCTGGGACGCCGAGTCCCGCGACCTGTCGAGCCCCATGGCTCCCGCCAGGGCCTTCAGGTCCTCAGCCGGCGTCTTCCGTATGTTATCCGTGCAGGACTTCATGGTAAAAAAGTTCTGGACAATGAAATCGGTCTATTCTATTTAGTTCAGGGATTTCTGCAATAAAATTATTTATCCGGTGCCGTTTACTCTCGAAACACCGCGCTCGCCCATGGGACTTGCCATTCCATTCTTCAGGTAACGCGTGCGTTGGAACGGGCCGTATCATACCATGCTGGATGCGATGCCCGGGGCTCCGGGACGGTGCATTCCGGGAGTGAGCCATGCTACAGTATTTCAGGTTCAACAAGTCCATCGAGGCCGAGCGCGAGTTCCGCATAATCACCGGTTCCGCCGCCTTCAAGTCGTTCAGCGTCCGGATACTCAAGCTCCTGCTCCTCCTGTATTCGACGATATTCCTGGCCGTGGCCATCCCCTTCAAGTGGACCTACTTCATCGGCGGGATGCTCTCCTTTATCTTCCTGGTCCGGATAGCGAGCGACCTGCTGAAGTACTTCCGGTTCCGGGAGGGGAAGATAGCGGTGGGCCCCCGGGGCGTCGAGTTCCTCAGGTCCGGCAAGTCGTTCCGGATGGCGGCCGAGGATATCACCTTCTGCGAGATAAACGTCCTCGGGAGCCTCGTCGTCCGCGAGCGCTACACCCAGGCCGCCTTTCCGGTGAACCTGCTCACCGCCGACGACCGGGCGGCGCTCCTGGAGCTCATGCAGGACATGGCGCCCGGGAGGTCGCGGCTCTTCCGCAAGGTCTACGAGATATTCGACGCGATCCTCGTGGCATTCATACTGGCGATGCACATTCGGCAGTACTTCATCCAGGCCTACTACATTCCCACGGGTTCCATGGAGGACACCCTCCAGGTGGGGGACCACCTCCTCGTGGAGAAGATCACCTACGGCCCCGTGGTGCCGAGGATGATAGGCATGCTCCGGGAAATCCGGCTCTGGGGGCTGCGGGGCATCCAGCGCGGCGACATCGTCATCTTCAAACCGCCGGGCGACGACGAGCGCGATTTCATCAAGCGCTGTATCGCCATCGCCGGCGACATCTTCCACATCAACGAGGACGACGGCTACGTCTACGTCAACGGAAGGCGCGTCGAGGAGCCGTACGTCAAGTGCCCGCGCATCGTCGGCAAGAACTGCACCGACTACCGGAGCTTCGGGAAGCGCGCGCTGGAAGGGAAGGTGCCCCCGGGCCACATCCTGGTGCTGGGCGACAACCGGACCAACTCCCAGGACAGCCGCTATTTCGGCTACGTGCCGCTGGAACGCGTCCGGGGCAAGGCGCTGGTGCTCTACTGGAACTCCTCCCACATTCTGGGCAGTGACGCCGACAAGCGGAGGGACTTCTTCTTTCTGAGGTTGGGCCTGATCCGGTAGCGGGGCGCCATGCATCGCGACAAAGTCAAACTGAGGGTGTATGTGACGGGCCTGCTCATCTTCGGTGCGGCCCTCTATATCATCGTCACCCTCTTCCGGCTCCACTTCTCCCCCAGGATCATCGTCGGCGACAACGGTGGCCCCGCCCTCCGGCGGGGCTTCATCAGGGACCGCGCCGGCAACTACCTCGCCATGAGCGTCGAGCGCGAATCGCTTTTCGCCAATCCCCGCCAGGTGAAGGACCCGGCGGCCACGGCGGCGGCGCTATCGCCCATCCTCGGCATTTCCAGGGACATCATCGAGGAGCGTCTGCGGCGCGGGAAGCGCTTCGTCTGGCTGAAGCGCAAGATGGACGACGCCGCCGCGGAGAAGGTCCGGGCGCTCGGGCTGCCGGGGCTCACCTTCAGGAAGGAGATGCAGCGCGTCTATCCCGCGGGCCCGCTGGCGGCGAACCTGCTGGGCTTCGTGGGGATCGAGAACCGCGGGCTGGAGGGGCTCGAGTACCGTTTCGAGGAGCTGCTCTCCGGCGAGCGCGTGATCGACCCGGCAGCGGGGGAACTGCGCGCCGGATACAACGTGGTCCTCACCCTGGACCGCTTCGTGCAGCACCAGGCCGAGGCCGGGATAGGCGAGGCGGTGCGGGCGACGGGCGCGAAGCAGGGGACGGTCCTGGTGATGGAAGTGAAGACCGGGCGCGTCCTCGCCATCGGCAAGTACCCCTCCTTCGATCCGAACTTCTACCAGCTCTACACGGCCGACCAGCGCCGCAGCTACACCGTCACCGACTCCTTCGAACCGGGCTCCACCATGAAGATCATCGCCATGGCGCTCCTCCTGGAGCTCTTCCCGAACCTGGACAGGCGCTATCTCTGCCGGGGCGCGGTGGAGGTGGCCGATACCGTCATCAACTGCATCGGCGTCCACGGCAGCGTGGGCCCGGAGGACATCATCCGCCACTCCTGCAACTCGGGGATGATACAGGCGATGCACGCCGCGACGAAGAAGGCGTACCACGACCACCTGCGGCTCTTCGGCTTTGGCGCGCGCACCGGCGTGGAGCTCCCCGGCGAATCCGAGGGAATCCTGCGCCCGCTGAAGAGCTGGTCCGGTCTCTCGAAATATTCGATGTCGATAGGGCAGGAGATCTCGGTGACGTCGCTCCAGCTCGCCGCGGCCTTCAGCGCCATCGGCAACGGCGGCGTCCTCATGGTGCCGTCGCTCATAGAATCGATAGAGCGCGACGACGGTACGAAGGCGCAGTCGTTCTTCCCGCGCTCCAGGGGCAGGGTGATAAAGCGCGAAACCGCGGACCGGCTCCTAAAAATGATGAAGCTCGCGGTCGAGAAGGGGACCGCCCACCGCGCTGCCATCGCCTACTACATCATCATCGGCAAGACGGGGACCGCGCAAAAGTCGCGTGCCTCCGGCGGCTACTACACCGACCGGGAGACGGCCATCTTCGTGGGCCTCGCTCCCTTCAACGATCCCGAGATCTGCATCCTCGTGGTGATCGACGAGCCCGCCAACGCCTCCGGCGGCGCCGTGGCGGCCCCGGTCTTCGCGCGCGTGGCGGAGCGCATACTGCCGTTCCTGGGGACCCGGACCCGCTACCTGGGCACCCGGGGCGAGCTGAAGCACGGCACCGTCCGCGCCCGCTTCGACGGCATCACCATGCCCGACCTCCGCGGCCTGTCGATGGCGGAGGCGATCCAGGTCCTGGCGCCGGCGCGGAACAAATTCGCCGTGAGCGCCGCCTACACCGGGTCCGGGCGCGTGTTCCACCACGAGCCGGTCGCGGGGACGAAGCTCGAAAACCGCGGCACTATCCGCGTCTTCCTCAAAGAGGGGCGATGAGATCCCCGTACGAAAGCAACCTGGCGCTCCTCCGCTCCCGCGATGCGTCGCTCGCAGACGCCGTGGGGCGCGCCGCCGACGACGGGAGCGTGGCCTCGCTCGAAGGGAAGAACGGTCCCGTTCCCGAGGTCGCCGCGGAAGGAAAGAAGATCGCGGTGCACAGCCGCTTCGATCCCGTGAAGGAGGCGGAGCGCTTCGCCTCGGAGATCGACGCGGGCAGCTTCGACCTCTTCGTCGTCGCGGGCTTCGGTTTCGGCTACCACCTGGAGCCGCTCCTCGCGAAAGCGGGGCGCGACGCGACGGTGCTGGTGCTGGAGAAGAGCGCGCTCATGCTGCGGAAGGCCTGCGAGTCGCGGGACCTCGCCGCGCTACTGGGCGACGGGCGCGTGTATCTGGCCCTGGACCCGAAGGAGGATGATATCGCCCGCCTCCTCCAGGGCAGGTCCACGCGGCGCGTGAGCTTCCTCACGCACAGGGGATCGCACCAGGCGGACCCGCACTACTACGCGAACACCATGCGCATCGCGAAGTCGTACCTGTCCACGAAGGACGTGAATATCGCCACCCTCGCGAAGTTCGAGAAGACCTGGAGCCTCAACATCGCCAGGAACATCGCGCAGGTCGCGGGGCTTCCCGGCGTTGAGCGGTTCTACGGAAAGTTCGCCGGTGTGCCGGCCATCGTCGTCGCGGCCGGGCCGACGCTTTCCCGGAGCCTGGAGTTCATAAGGAAGAACGCCGGGAAGGCGGTGATAGTTGCCGTCGACACGTCGTACCGCCTCCTTAAAAAGAACGGCATCGAGCCGCACTTCTGCGTCACCGTGGACCCCCAGCCCGTGAACGCGCGTTACTTCGAGGGCGATACCGGCGGTCGCACCATACTCGTGGCGGACCCGTCGTCGCACCCCTCGGTGTTCCGGCTCTTCCGGGGCCGCGCGGTGATGGCCGCCACTGCCTTCCCGATGATGAAGTGGATCGAGGAGATATGCGGCGGCCGCGGCGAGATCGCCCACGGCGGCTCCGTATCGACCAACGCCTACGACTTCGCGAAGCGCCTGGGCGCGTCGCCCGTGGTGATGGTGGGCCAGGACCTGGCCTTCACCGGCGGGTACGCGCACGCCCGCGGCTCCTACCTGGACGAGCAGGTGCACCTGGCGAGCACGCGCTTCGGTACTCCCGAGATGTTCAACCGCCGCCAGCTCACCGCCCTGCCGAAAATTTTCGTGCGGGGCATCCTCGAGGACACCGTCCACACCAACCAGAAGATGATGATCTTCCTCTCCTGGTTCGAGCGGCGCAACGACCCGGAGCTGGTGAACGCGACGGTCGACGGCGCGCTGATGAAGGGTGTGCGCCATGCCCGGCAGGACGATATCAACCTCGCCGGCACATCCGATCCGCGCGCCCTGGTGGAATCGCTCTTCGCCGCGCCGCCTGAAATCGACGCCGCCGGGAACCGGAAGGGCGTGGACGACGCCTGCGCCGCGATGCTGGACGAACTGGAGTCGATGCTGCCGGTGCTGCGCCGCGCCGGGAAGCTCTCGGAGGACCTGGTGGAGGCCGTGGGGCCCCGGTCCAGGGACGCTTCGAAGGCGTCGTATATCATCAAGAAGCTCGACGAGGCGGACAGGGCGATACAGTCCCGCGTGGGGGTGAAGGACATGATCGGCATGACCATCCAGCGGGTGATACACACCATCACAGAGGGGCACGACGCCGGCGGCGATGGGGAGGAAGGCCTGTCGGAGGGGGAACGGGTGGCCCGGCGGTCGCTCTACTTTTACCGGGGTCTCCTGGAGGGCGCGGAATTCAACTTCAGAGTGCTCGGGAAGATGCGGAAGATTCTCTCCGGATCGTGAACGGGGAGGCAATTTTATACCGGTGTCCGGCATAAATTATCTTGACATGCGTAAATATTGTTAATAGTATAGTTTTCGCTCTGTGAAGTGCAGTTTTCGGGTGGTGTACGTGTACAATTCGGAACAGGGCCCGGGCATCTGCCGCGTTCGGCGCGTATAATCTTCATAAAAGGCGATTCCGACGGGCTGTACGGGGCGCGAGTGGAGCATGCGGTATGCCGTTCGGGGACAGTGCCCTGTGTGACGGTGCCAATAATTCCAAGGAGCGGGCAGGATGGATATCAACAAGCGGACAAAGGATGATATTGTTATTCTGGACATCACCGGAGAGATTGACCTCTATAACGCCCCCGAAATAAAAGACATCATCAACAAGCTCATCGAGGAGCAGAAGTACAACGTCATCATCAATCTCGAGAAGGTTTCCTATATCGACTCTTCCGGAATCGGGGCCCTCATCTCCAGTCTTTCCAACCTGAAAAAATACCAGGGCGGGCTCAAGATCATCAACGTCTACGCGTCCGTAAGGAAAGTATTCGAGCTCACCAAGCTCACATCGTTTTTCGAAATATTCGACGCCGAGGAGGACGCGGTCGGCTCTTTCAACAAGTGAGGCGGCGGTCGGACAAGGCGCACCTTTCATCGTCAAAAAAACCAGCGAGGAGCATGAAATGAAACACAACACAATGATTTTGACGGCACTTTTATTCGCATTGTGCGTCTTTGTGGGCCTCGGGTGCGGCGAAAAAGTGCCCATCCAGGAAATGTCCGCCGCCAAGGTGGAAGTATCGAAAGCGGCGTCAGTCCAGGCGGACCGCTACGCCCCGGAGGAGATGAAAGCCGCCCGCAACGGCCTCATGGAATCGCATACCCAGGTGGCGAAGGGCGATGTCAGCGACGCGTCCGGCACCGCGAACAAGGCGAAAGCCAAGGCGGAGGAAGCGTACAACAAGTCGGTGCCGCTTCTCGCCAGGGACTCCATCGAGACCGCGGAGAAGAGCTTCGAAAGCGCCACTGAGGCGTATGCCGAAAACCTCGCGCGCGATGAATACCTGAAAGCGCAGTCGGGCATCAAGGACGCCAACGACCAGTTCCAGAACAAGCAGTTCTACGGCGCGCACCTGAAGGCCGTGGCCGCCGACGAGGACGCGAAGAAAGCCCGCGACATATCACTTGGCAAGAAGGGCGTTCTCAGCGACAGCATCACCGACGTGAACGTCACCATCGACAGGGCGCGCAACTATAATGCCGAGAAGCACGCCGGCGATAACCTCCGCCTGGCGGAAGAGAACGTGAAGATCGCCAACGATTCGCTCGGAACCCTCAAACTGAAGCAGGGCTTCTCCGCCGTCGAGGTCGCGAAGATGAACGCGGACGAGGCGCTCGCGAAATCGATGCGCGGCACCTCCTCCGACAAGATAGGCGACGCGAAGGCGCTCCTGGGACAGGCAGAGAAATCACCCGGCGCGTCGAGCGCAACGACCGACCTCGCCATGGCGCGCGAATCGCTCAACAGCTCCGAGCGGCTCCACTCCGACGCGAAGTACCCGGAAGCGATCACCGCGGCCGAGGATTCCCAGCGTCTCTCCAGACTGGTCCTCGCCACCAAGGCCGATACCCGCGTTGATTTGAGCACCCAGGGCAAGGACAAAGACAAAGCCGCGACTGCCGAGCGGAAAAGTCAGACGCTGATCGACTGCGAGCGCGGCTACGCGTTGTACACGG
>JAGODF010000392.1 GCA_017998375.1 Spirochaetota bacterium | reverse complement strand
CGATTGTGTGGAGCTTTTCGCGGATGGGCATCTCCAACGGGTAGAGGGTGGTGAAGTTCGACGGTTTTTCGCAGAGCGCCGCCACGGCGTCCGCCAGCTCCAGGCCCCCCGCCCCGCCCGATTCGCGGTAGTCGGTGATATGCGCGTCCATCCCGCGGGCGCGGCACTCCTCGCGTATCTTCAATAACTCCTCCTCCCGGTCGCCCAGGAATCGGTTGATGGACACGGCGAAGGGCACGCCGAAATGCGCCACGTTCTCCGCGTGCTTGACGACGTTCTCGATGCCGTGGAGCGCGAAGGCGCGCGACGTCACCACGAGCACCGCAGCCGAGGGCTTCAGGGAACCGTAACGGCACTTGATGTCGAAGAACTTCTCCGCGCCCAGGTCGGCGCCGAAGCCGGCCTCGGTCACCACGTAGTCGGCGAGCTTCAGGGACATTTTCGTGGCGATGATGGTGTTGCAGCCGTGGGCGATGTTCGCGAAGGGACCGCCGTGCACAAAGGCCGGCACTCCCTCGATCGACTGCACCAGGTTCGGGTTGATGGCGTGCTTCAGGAGCGAGGCCATGGCGCCCTGCGCGCCTATCTCCGAGGCGGAAACGGGCCGGCGGAGATACGTGTATCCCGCGATGATGCGGCCCAGGCGCTCCTTCAGCTCGGCGAGCGAGTTGGAGAGGCAGAGTATCGCCATCACCTCGGAGGAGGCGGTGATGTCGAAGCCGTCCTCCCGCATTACGCCGTTGGCCCCCTTTCCTTCCAGGCCCACGATGATGTTGCGGAGCGTCCGGTCGTTCATGTCGATGACGCGCCGCCAGGCGACGTCGCGCGGGTTCAGTTCCGGCTCGTTCTTCTGGTGGATGTGGTTGTCGATGACCGCCGCGAGCAGGTTGTGCGCGATGGAGATGGCGTGGATGTCGCCCGTCAGGTGGAGGTTGATGTCCTCCATGGGGAGCACCTGCGAGTAGCCGCCGCCCGCCGCGCCGCCCTTGACGCCCATGCACGGCCCCAGCGACGGCTCGCGGACGGCGATCATGGTCCTGCGGCCGGTCTTCGCGAGCGCCTGCGCCAGGCCGATGGTGGTGGTGGTCTTCCCCTCGCCCATGGCGGTGGGCGTCATGGCGGTGACGAGTATCAGCCTGCCGTCGGGCCTCTCGCGGAGGCGCTCCAGCACCGAGGGTGATATCTTGGCGATGTGCCTGCCGTAGGGGATGATCTCCTCGTCGAGGAGCCCCAGCTCCCCGGCAATCTCCACCGCCGGCCGCATGACAGCTTCGCGCGCTATATCTATGTCGGATCTCAAGATATATCCTTCCCTATTTCATAGTATGCAATCATTACCATGCGTTACTTCACCGCATCACACATGCCGGTGCCATGTGGGGAACTTCGCGACTTTCTTTTGCGGAAAAGAAAGTCGCCCAAAGAAAGCCCCGGTTTCACCGGGACGAGGCTGGCCTTTCTCTGTAATCGAAACTCACTCTGCAGGGGCCGCTGAAGGACATCCGTGTCCTCATCGGCCCTCCCTCGACGTCCTGTCTCGGGTCTATCCTTTCCTTTCTCCGCGGCTCCGCGTCTCCGCGTGAGTCAATGCCGTTCCCTTCACCACTCACCCTTCACTCTTCACCAATATCCCTCTGTGCCTCTGCGCCTCTGTGGTTGCCTTATTTTATCTCCGGCGGGCCGAAGAAGCCCAAAAGGCCCATCACGTTCTCCTTCGAGATGATGTGCTGGTTGAAGCAATCGAGGATCGCCTTCATCCCCACGCTCACGCCTATTCCCGGCGTCTCGAAGGAACCGCCGCCCTCGTCGGTGATACGCGTCACGTCCTCCGCGTCGACGGACTCGCCTTCCATGACGCCCCGTATCTGCGACTCGCGGTATCCCGGCGTGAAGTACGCCTCGCCGATGTCGGCGGTGAGGACCTTCCGGTCGTCGTTCACCTCCAGGGGACAGCCGAATGCGTAGCTGATGTCCAGGAGTTCCTTCAGGTGATCGGCGAAGATCGTGAAGGCGCTGGTGGACAGTACTATCCGGTATCCCATGGTCTTCAGCGTCTGCATGAGCTCCATGGTCTGCTGGGACACCTCGGCGGACTTCACCACGGAAACCGCCAGGTCTTCGGGAAGGCCGTCCAGCAGCGTCGCCGCCTTCCTTACCGCGGCGTTCGGATCCCCCGCCGGGTAGGCGGCAGCCATCTCGGCGCGGGATATCCCGCACTGCCGCATGATCTCCTCCATGTCGGCGCGCCGCATCATGCTGCGGGAATAATCGAACACGATGATGCGCTTCTTCTTGTTGAAGACGTCCCTCACCTGGAACATGGTGGAGATGTTGAGCTTCATCATCGACTCGCGGAGCGCGCTTTTCAGGTTGTCCACAGGCACCGTGCAGCGGCTCACATCCACCAGGAGCTCCATCAGGAAGACGCCCTCGCGCCCCACCATCTGCGAGAACTCGATGTTGGTGGTGTAGCGCTTGAGCCCGTCGGTGATCGCGGCGATGATGCCGGGCCGGTCGTGGCCCAGGAGCACCATGAGAATGTTCGACTTCTTCGGCTGGCGCGGCACCGGCAGGTACTTGTCCACGAACAGCGTGAGCCCCGTGTCGTCGGAAATTTTCTCCACGAGCTTCGTGAACTCGGCGAGCTTGAGGGTCGCCCCGCCCAGGTCCACCACCAGGTAGATGGTGAACATGCCGTGCATCGCGACCTGCCGGGGGTCAACGATGTTCCCGTTCACCGCCGCGATGGGCGCGGCGATCCTTTCCACCAGGCCGATGGAATCGTTCCCCATGCCGTGGACCATGTAGAGCTTGTGGTGTGCCATGTCCCCTCCGATGCGTTCTTTCTTTCATACCGCGGGTCCGGCTAGCGGCCGTCCCGCTTCCTGTTTTCGAGCAGCATTTCCAGGTACGACCTTCTCTCGAACTCCGCCAGGCCCAGGTCCGCCGCGAGGGTGAAGAGCTCCTTCTCTATCGACTCGCGGTCCTCGCCCATCTTCTCCAGCTCAACGAAATCGCCTACGCCCTCCACGCGGTCCAGGCAGACGCTGATATCACCCAGGTCGTAGAGAGCGCGCTCCTTCACCACGGCGCTCACCTCGCGGAAGCCGAGCCGCAGGAGGACCTCCTTCATGAGCGCGGGATCGCCCACCTCGACCTCGGCCTCGTAGCGCGTCTTGCTGCGGCCGGGCATCTTGGGCCCCTTGTAGGTGACGGCGTGATATCCGCCCGCGGAGCGCACGCGGAACGCCTCGTCGGTCAAGGCGAAGTCGCGCGAGGGATGGTTGAAGTAGAGATCGGTCTCGCGCCGTTTTTCACGGGCGATGCCGCCTTTTTCCACCACCAGCTTCTCCAGGCGCGCCAGGTCGGCACAGCGCGACTTGATCTCTATTTCCAGCATCACTGCCTCCGCCGAAGCGGGCCGGCAATCGGAATCCCCTCGCCGCCCAGTGTCTGCTGCCGTCTGCCGTTTATCCTGATCAGCAC
>JAGODF010000391.1 GCA_017998375.1 Spirochaetota bacterium | reverse complement strand
CGACATGCGGGAGAGGAATACCTTGAGGATCACCGGATCGAATCGGTTCACACCGCTGGAGAGAAGGTTCCGCATGGCGTGATAGAAGAACTGGCGCTTCCGGTAGCTCCGGTTGGTGATCTGCGCTTCGTAGCTGTCGGCGATGGCGGCGATCTTCGCGTACTCGTCGATCTGGTGGCCCTTGAGTCCCCGGGGATAGCCGCGGCCGTCGTAGGACTCGTGGTGCTGCAGGCTCACCATGGCGACCTTCTCCGGGACATTGCCCTGCTGCTTCAGGGCGCGGTAGCCGTGGAGCGGGTGCGTCTTGATGAGATTGAACTCCTGGTCCGTCAGGTTTGACTGCTTGTGGATGATATAGGGCGGTATCTTCAGCATACCCGCGTCGATAAGGAGCGTTCCCAGCCCCAGCTCCTTCAGCTTCTCCGGGGGATATTTCAGGGCGATACCGATGAGGAGCGCGTAGAAGGTCACGTTCACCGAGTGGACCACCAGGTAGTTCTTCCCCTCGTCCAGCCCGTAGAGGAAGATGAAGATATTCCCGCTCTCGCCCATCAGCCTGATGATGTCGTTCAGCACCACGGATATACCCTCGAGGCCGAACTTCTCGTTGCCCTTGATGAGCGTGTGGATCTTCTCCACCTCGATACAGGCGCGCTTATGGACGTCGAGAAGGTCCCTCCGTTTTTTCAGCAGCGTGTTGTAGTCGTTGACGATGCCGCGCACGTCGACGGAATGCTGGGCGCCTATCTTCCCCTCGAGTTTGATATCGTCGTCGGTGGAGATTACATTCCCGGTCGTCTCTATCTGGCTGACACCCCAGGTCATGAGTTTCTTGATATCGCTCTCCTTGATGGAGACGTTCGCGTCCACCAGGATGTTGTTGCTGTCGATGTAGACCGGCCGGTCGAAGCGCATGCCCGGCTTCAGTTCCTCGACGCTGATTTTCCTCATTTCCGCCATTCGTATCTCTTTAAAAGACCATCTTATCCCTGAAACGGGCGTTCACCCGGTAGCAGTAGGCGAATACCTCCGCGACGGCACGGAACAGGTCCTCCGGGACCTCGTCGCCCACGTTCATGGCGTCCAGTGCTTCCGCCAGGTCAGCGTCGCGATACACGGGTATATTGTACTCTTCGGCCAGTTCCAGGAGCTTTTCCACCAGAATTCCGCGCGCCATGGCCACGATGGCCGGGGCGCCCTCGCCTCCGGAGTACTCCAGCGCAACCGCCTTTCTTTCACCGGACTTCATTCCGCCTCACGCCCGGTACTCGCGCGACGCCTCGTCCAGGAGCGCACGGACGGCGTCACATGCCAGCTTTCGGGCCTCCGCCATGCCCCTGACGCGCACATCCACGCCCCCTCGGGCGTCTTTCAGCGACATTTGCAAATCATGCAAATCCTGTTTGAGAATTTCAACACTTTTATCGTTTTCGCAGAAGATAGAGAGGCTGATATTCCCTCCTGCGCCGCTCCCCACCACCTCCACGGGACCGAGCCTGGAAAACGACGCCGCGCACACGATAAAGGCGCCCTCCTCCAGCACCTTGAGTTCCGTGAAACGCTCGCCGTCGAAAAACGGGACCGAATACTCCCTCGGTGCGACATAATCTGCATCACGGCTCCCCGACAGCGACTCCATGAACTCACGGAACTGCCGGCGGTTGTTCTCATCGTCCAGGCAGTCGCCCACGTCCCGGATGAAGTCGCGCACCCACTCTTCCAGCCCTTGTTCATCTCCCGGTATGTCGTGAAGCTGGTCTCCAGTATCAATATTTGCCGATAATAGACGTGCTATTATTCCGAAGCGCTCACTATTAATACACCTGCGCCGGGTCAAAAGATAAGAAAAAACCGCGAGGCGCTCCGGTTTCATCCCGGAAATCAAGAGAGCGTTAACAAAATTCGTGAGGGGGTCAGAGCCTCCCCCGCCTCGAAAGCCGGCCAGGTGCCGGTTAAGAGAATAAAGGCCTCCCGGTCCCTCCAGGAACGCCTTCAGCCGGGGCGTCTGCTCCTTCAGCCTCGCGGCGCCGCCTGCCAGGAACTGGTCCAGCTCCGCCGCGAGGCGCTCCGCCCTTCCCCCGCCGGCCAGCCGAAACAGGAACTGGTTGCCGCGCTTCGATTCCAGCACCAGCTCGAAACGCGCGTCGCCCGGGATTCCCTTCAGAAACTCCGCGGTGATCCGCTTTCCCGCGATGTCGATCACCGCTTTACCGCCGTCGAGGCGCTCCAAGACGCGTGCATCCACCTTACCGCCCTTCGGGATGGCCCCCAGCGCGCTTTTCACGGCGGTGTTCCCGGTTATTTTCAGCATGTTGACGCGGTCGATTTTCATGATAGCGGTATATTCATGCGCATTTCGATGGTAGAGACGCGATTAATCGCGTCTCTACCACAGCGCATAACACCATTTTTTCCGGGGAATGTCAACAGAAATGCCCAACCAGGCGCGATTTGCAAATCGCGCCTGGTTGGGGGCGCGCTAAAAAAAACACCCGCCGCGAGGCGGGTGTTTTCGTGTTATGCAAAGACTTTCTTACATGCCGGTCGCGAACGACTTGAAACCTATACCGACATAGATGGCGATATCATATGCGGAAGAAGCATCATATTTAGTTTTACCTAAAGTAGTTTCAATTTCATCAAATGTTGAGTTAGTCAGGTTAAGACCAAATCTTCCAGAAACATCGAGATATATCCCTTCAGATATAGTCGCCATGTAACCAATAACTCCATTCAACCAAAGGTCTATAGTTTTATCAGTATCGACACCTTCACCAAAATCATAGCCTATCAGGTATTTCCCGGCAAGGCCAGCCCCGATGTAAAAACCACCCGCTGTCATGAACTTCGCAGTTACTTGAGGGATCAGGAAACTAGCAACTGAATCATCTGCACCAGCTTCATCAGCATCATCAACAACCCTCTGGTACTCAATCCCAAAACCAATAAGTACTGGATTTAGATTTAAGTTATATTCTGCCATTCCAGCAAAACCAGCAAATTCCGAATCATCAATACTTTGACCAGCAATTTCCCCATCAAACGACACTGTATACGCAGGAATATATCCCACCCTCAAAAAAATCACATCATTCGTCAATTCCTGCGCCGAGGCGGGAATCGCGATCGCGCACGCCATTAAAAGTGCCGCCAATACCGCAAATAATTTTACCTTCATCAAAGTCCTCCTACAGATTTTTTAGTGCTGTGTTACGCAACCTGAAACGGGAACGCAGACGCGGACCCGCGCGTCTTATTGTTACATCAATATATACTACAGGGATGGAGACGGCAAGCAATTTTGCGTTTTTTTTTGCGTTATGTCACATTTTTTGTAATATAACGTAAAGTGAAAAATATACACATTGCATCTGCCAAAAGGGGTCAGAGCCTATTAAGATTTGCCAGAATACCGGGGTCAGAGCCGACCAAATGAGCCCGATATGCACAGAGAACCGATAACTATCGGCCATTCTGGTCAGGTAG
>JAGODF010000389.1 GCA_017998375.1 Spirochaetota bacterium | reverse complement strand
GGCGGGAGCGGACTTCGCCGCGGCGGCGTCCTCCCCGGCGACCGTGGCTATGTGCGCAATGGTCGCGTCGGCCACGGCGTCCACCATCTTGAACATCTCGCTGGTGACGGGCGTGACCATGTCGATGTTGCCCGTGGTCTTTCCCCGGGAGCGGTGGAAAATGTATGCGTTGACTCCCAGGGACTTGTCCGTCATGTCGTACGTGTAGTTCCCGTAGATGAGGATGTCCGCCTTGACGGTCTTGCAGACTTCGGCGGCCTCCTTCTCGGTGATGAGCGAGGAGAAGTCGATCGATTTCAGCTTCTTGGATTTCGAGAGCTCCGCGTCGAACCGCTCCTTCGTCACCAGGTTGAACCTGAACTTCTCCTTCATCGAATCGATGATGGCCGTGGGAACGTTTTTCGAGAGCCAGTCGAACTGCTTCTTCCGGGTTTCGTTGACGAACGGAAGGGTGAGCACGCCCGCGAGCTGTTCGTTGTCCGAGGCGGGGTCTGTCTGGGCCGAAAGGGCACCCGCCGCGGAGAGGATGAGCGCACAGAGGAGCAGCGATAATCCGCGCATATGGGGCCGCCTTTACTTCACGTCGCCCCGGTACCGGGACACGTTCGCTATTTTGGACGATGGCACTGTCACGGTGCCGCCGGTGGTGAAGACCTTGATGTGGTCGCCCTCCTGGGCGAAGGCGCCGGTGTAGGTCTGCCCGTCGGTCGTGGTGACGACCGACAGGGAACCGAACCGTTCCTGTATGCTCTTGAGGGTGACGGGGGCCTTCTTCTCGGCGGAGGCTTCCTCGTCCGCCTGGAGGACCGGCAGTATCTCCACCGGGACCACCACCGGCCTCGCTTCCTCCTTCTGCTTCTTCAGCGCATCCACCGTTTCCTCTTTCTGGATGTCGGGGATGATGGCGATGGCGTCCATGGCGCGTAGGTCCTTTGCCTCCTGCTCGGTGAGCGGCGCCGGGGCCGATATGCCGGCGGGGGCCGTCTCCACTTTCTTGCCGGGCTCGAGCACCACCGCCGCGGTTTCTACGGCGGCGCCCTTGATGACCGGGACTATCCGCACGCGCCCCGAGGAGAGCCGAATGGCGGAGCCCTTCTCCGAGACGACGCAGGTGAAGCTGGTGCCCCGTACGGCGGCCACGGAGGTCTGGGTGTTGATGGAGTATTTCGTGCCGGCCTTGGCGATTTTATTGAAGGTAGAGCCTATTTTCTGGTTGATGGTGATGGTATCGCCCTCGCGCCCCGCCATGAGGGTGTCGATGGTGAGGCTCGTGTTCTCCTTCAGGTTGATGACCGAGGATTCTCCGAACTGGACGACCGCCAGGGAGCGGTTGCCCGTCGCGATCGAGTCGCCGGCCTTCACCGCCGCGCCGAACTCGCACGGCCTGCCGTTCAACTGCACGTCCCCGTTGAGGAACGTCACGCGGCCCGTGAGGACCGCACCCTGCCGGGTGCCGCATTGCAATAGGGCAACCGCCGATGATATTAGGACAAGCGCAACAAGCCTCTTTTTCATGATGTAAATCCTCCGGTGAAGGTACGGGCATCAGAGGTATTGAACACCCGCCCCGCTATCATCCTGTGAACACCGGGGCTGGATTCCATGATGCCGTGCGTAGTTGAATATAAGAAGCAACAACTCTCCGGGAAAAGCAACTACAATTTTAGCCCGTATGTGTTATGTTGAGGATAAGGTAGATAAAATATAAGAATTTAAGAAATTTCTAAAATATTGTATTGACGTTTTGTCCCTTGTTTAGTACATTGCTACTGACAATAGTTGCGCATGGCAAATAATAATGGAATACAACATAGTAGATACAATCATGATGCTGAACGAGCAGTGCTGTCATATCAACCTTAACGGTGGGGATGATAGTGGCCTTACTGCAGGGGATTTGAGGGTGATAGTATCGCTTGGCGCAGGGGAAGCGCTGTCGAGCGCGGAACTGGCGGCGCGCAATCACCTGTCGCCCTCGCGCATGAGCAGGATAATCGAGCGCCTCGTGTCGCGGGGCCTTCTGCACCGCGAGGAGGACGCGAAGGACAGGCGCTACAGCAGGGTTTCCCTGACGGAAGAAGGCGGGGCGATACGCGGGAAAGCCGCAGATTTCAAACGCAGGTGCGAGTCACGCATCAAGTCCCGACTCTCGCCGGGGGAATTCTCGGTGATACAGAGGGCCCTGGGCCTGTTACTTTTCGCTATGGAGAACGACAATGGAAACGACGAACACGGTGCGGCTGACCACCATCAATGAGCGCTACAGCGGCCTGGCCGAATCGGCCTGCTGCCTCTCGTGCGGGGGAGCGCTGGGCAAGGCGGCGGTGCGGAAGGGAGAGGTCTGCGTGGACCTGGGGAGCGGGCGCGGCACAGATGTGCTCCGCATGGCGGAGCTCGCTGGTCCGGAAGGCTTCGCCTACGGGATAGACGTCTCCGACGGCATGCTGGAGAAATCCCGTGCCACGGCGCAAAGGCTCGGCGTAACGAACGCGGAGTTCATCAAGTCGGAACTGGAATCGCTTCCCCTGGAGGATTGCGCGGCGGACGTCGTGATATCGAACTGCACCATCAACCACGCCGCGGACAAGGCCCGCGTCTGGAAAGAGGTGCACCGCGTCCTGAAAAGCGGCGGGCGCTTTGTGGTGAGCGACATCTACGCCACGGCACCCGTGCCGGAAGAATATCGCAACGATCCGCAGGCAGTGGCGGAGTGCTGGGCGGGCGCGGTCACGCGGGAAGCATACCTGGCGGATGTCGCTGCGGCCGGATTTGTCGATGTGCGGATCGGCGAGGAAAGCGCGCCGTATCGAAAGGGAGCGATAGAAGTCGCCAGCTGGACGATAACGGGCCGCAGGGCCTGAGAGTGCATTTTTTCATAAGGAGATGTGATGATATGAAGACACTCATCACGAAGAAGAGTGCCGGGAAGTGCGCGACAGCCCAGTGCTGCGCGAAGGTCTCGTCGATCGTGGTCGGTTGCCACGACTGACGGGCCGGCCCGCCATGCCGGAGCGGTCCGGCATGGCGGGTGTCGTTATTACATCAACGGACGGGAAGGAAAGGGAATGCTGGTATTTTCGCACCACAACATCTTCGGAAAGATGCGTGACTCGGAGAATTGGTTCATCCTGAACCCGCTGTCGAAGAACGCCGATATTCTCACGCCCGAAAAGGCGCGGGAGATCGCCGATAAGAACTACACCGACATCGAAGAGTATGCCGCGAAGGGATACCTGGTGGAGCCGGACGAGGAGGAGAGGCTGTACCGGAACGCGTATCTCGACTTCCTGGACGAGCGCGATTCCAACGAAGCGCAGATCTTCTTCGTGCCGTGGTACGACTGCAACTTTGCCTGTTCGTACTGTTACCAGGAGGGATATTCCCGTGAAAAGAAACCGCTGACCGCGGAGGTGATCGATGCTTTCTATACTTATCTCGATGCTGAATTCGCTGGCAGGAAAAAATACATAACGATATTCGGCGGAGAACCGCTC
>JAGODF010000390.1 GCA_017998375.1 Spirochaetota bacterium | reverse complement strand
GATATTCCCGGTCCTGAAGCGCATCCTCAAGAAGATAGGGGGTAACGGCTCCCTGTACAAGTCACCCACCGACATGGGGGTCAACCGCGCGGGCTTTGGCATCGTCGACGACGAGGCGGTCCGCGAGGCGTCCCGTCAGGAGATAATCCGCCGCCTGTTTCGCTATTCCTGCGAGTACGCCATGGGTTTTGTGGACCGTGAGACGGTACAGCGCGTGGAGCTCATCATGGACGAACTGGGGCTCACGGTGGAGAACAGACCGGTCGTGGGGCCGGCCCGGCAGGCGGCGCAGGACGCCGCGGCGAAAGGGAAGGGGAACGAGGGTATTTTCTGCGGGGCCGCCTTGGAGCTCCCGGATGGAAGTATCGTCACGGGAAAGAACTCCACGCTGCTCCACGCGGCTCCTGGACTCATCCTCAACGCCATCAAGACGCTTGCGGGTGTTCCCGACCAGATACACCTGCTCTCGCCGCAGATCATAGAATCGATACGGAGCCTCAAGGGAGAGGTGCTGGGCGCCAGGACGGTGAGTTTGGACCTGGAGGAGACGCTCATCGCGCTCGCCATAAGCGCGGGGACCAACCCCACGGCGCACGCCGCGATGAAGGAGCTCCCGAAATTGCGCAACTGCGAGATGCACATGACGCACATTCCCACGCCGGGGGACGACGCGGGGCTCCGGAAGCTCGGCATCAACTGCACGTCGGAGCCGAATTTCTCCACGAAGAACCTGCTGGAGTTCTAGGCGAATACGAGTGCTTACACCGCGGCGGCCTGCTCGCGCTTGGCGCTGGCCGCCCGCTTGCGGTCGAGCTCGTTCCGGATCGCCTTGCGGATGCGGATCGATTTCGGCGTCATCTCCACCAGCTCGTCGTCGTTGATGTACTCCAGCGCCTCCTCGAGCGACATGATGACGGGCGGCGTGAGCTTCACGCTTTCATCACTGCCGGAGGCGCGCATGTTGGTAAGCTTTTTCGTCTTCTGCACGTTCACCACGATATCGCCATCCTTGTTCGACTCGCCGACAACCTGTCCCTCGTAGACCCTGTCGCCGGGCGACACGAAAAACTTGCCGCGCATCTGGAGGTTGTCCAGCGCGTAGGCCACGACTTCGCCTTCGGCCATGGAAACCAGCACGCCGTTCTGCCGCTGGGGGATGGAGCCCTTGAAATACTCGTACTGGTAAAACCGGTGATACATAACGGCCTCGCCGGACGTGATGTTGAGCAGGTTGTTCCGCAGGCCGATAAGACCCCGTGAGGGGATGTGGAACTCCAGCCGGTTGCGCCCGCCGATGTTCTCGATTTTTTTCAGCTCGCCTTTCTTCTTGCTCACAGCCTCTATCACCTTGCCGGCGGTGTCTACGGGAGTGTCTATGACCAGCTCTTCGACGGGTTCCGCCTTGTGGCCGTTGAGCTCCTTGTAGATGACCCGGGGCTGTCCCACCTGGAACTCGTAGCCTTCGCGACGCATGTTCTCTATTAAAATGGAAAGGTGAAGGAGCCCGCGGCCGTACACCTTGAGCGTGTCGGGCGACGAGGTTTCCTCCACGCGCATGGCGACGTTGCTCTTCATTTCGCGATAGAGCCGTTCCCGGACGTGGCGACCCGTAACGAAGCGGCCCTCCTGTCCGAAGAACGGTGAGTTGTTGACGATGAACGACATGCTCATGGTCGGCTCGTCGATCTGTATGATGGGAAGAGGCTCCGGTTTCTCGAAGTCCGCGATCGTGTCGCCAATTTCCATCTCCTCCAACCCGACCACTGCGCAGATGTCGCCGTTGCCGACGCGTTCGGCCCTGGTGCGCTCCAGCCCTTCAAATGTGTACAGTTCCTTCACCTGGGCCCGCGACTGTGACCCTTCCCGCCGGATGACCGCGACCATGGAATTCTGGACTATCTCGCCCCTGAACACCTTGCCCACGGCAATGCGTCCCACATAGTCGGAGTAGATGATGTTCGACACCTGGAGCTGGAGGGGGCCCGGGTTGTCCTCGGGAGCCGGCACGTGCGTCAGGATCGCGTCCATGAGAGGCAGGAGGTCTTTTCCTTCGACGTTCTCTTCAGCGGAGGCCCAGCCGGACCTGCCCGACGCGTATATCACCGGGAATTCGAGTTGTTCATCTGAAGCACCCAGGTCGATGAAGAGGTCGTAGATTTCATTCAGCACCTCTGCCGGACGCCTGTTGGGACGGTCCATCTTGTTTATCACCACGATTGGATGGAGGTGAAGCGAGAGCGCTTTCTGGAGCACGAACCGGGTCTGGGGCATGACACCTTCGAAGGAATCGACCAGGAGCAGCGCCCCGTCCGCCATCTTCAGCACGCGCTCCACTTCGCCCCCGAAGTCTGCGTGGCCCGGCGTGTCGATGATGTTGATCTTGTTGCCGCGGTACCGTACCGAAATGTTCTTGGAAAGAATGGTGATGCCCCGCTCGCGCTCCAGGTCATTGGAGTCCAGGAAGCACTCGCGCACCTCCTGGTTGTCGCGGAAGATCTTGCACTGGATGAGCATCTTGTCCACCAGGGTGGTCTTCCCATGGTCGACGTGTGCTATGATGGCGATGTTGCGGAGTTCCATTAATACATATACCTTTTTAAAATATTTAGATTAAACCACAGAGGCACAGAGGACACAGAGAAAAGAATGAAAAAATAAGTTCAAAAACATGTTCTGCGACAAGGATTACGATTGAAAAAGAAGAACGACCTCCGTGTCTCTGTGGTTGCCTTTTGCCGTTAAGGCATTGTGGACATTTGAGACGGGCGGGCGTATCTGTCAAGCATCTATGAGGCTGCGGAAATGACGGCAGTTCTTGACGAGATCGTCACTGTGGCGGAAGAGGCCGCCGCCCACGAGGTAGATCACGTCGCGGCCGTAGAGGGCGGCCATGTCGGGAATGTTCTCCATGGTCATGCCGCCGCCGGGCGCGGGGAATATGGGGGGGATACCATCGATGGGAGCGATGCAGGCTGCCGCGATGTTGGCGCACTCCTCTCGTGAAAAAGAGAATCGGCCGCCGTAGTTCGGATAGATCGACGCGTCGGCGCCGGCAAACCGTGCGAACGTCCCGAACAGGCATCCGTGCGAAATCCCGTTCCCCCCCATGACGAAACACCCCAGGAAGGCCGGATGGCTGATGACGGGCAGGGCGACAGCATCGTCTTCCGCGAGGCGTTTCATCGCGTCCAGGCCCGTGATCCCCGGCGCTATCATGAGCGCTCCCGCTCCAAGTTCCTTCGCTGTCGCCGCGCGTTCCATTATTTCACCGGCGGGCGCCGTTATGTTGGCGACGTAGCGGCAGCGCATCCCGGTTTCCCGGTTTGCCCTCTCGACGGCTTCCGCGCACAGGGCAACGCGCTCTCGGAACGGGGCGTATGCCTGGTCTGTGAGACCGTGATCGTCCTTGATAAGATCGATCCCGCCCCGTGCGAACCTGCGCGCGAGTTCTGCCCGGCCCCTCGAGGTGACGCCCATCGGTTTCAGCGCGGTGG
>JAGODF010000388.1 GCA_017998375.1 Spirochaetota bacterium | reverse complement strand
TTTGCGTACAGCTTCCTTCAGATTCGGCCTCGCGACCGACACCCTTGCTGTTCGGCTAATGCTTCCCCCTGCCGGGTGCATAGGAGACTTTCACTCCCAAGAACGTGCGCCCTGCCGGGCGCACCACAAAAAAAGAGGACACCTTTAAGAAGGTGCCCTCTTTCTCCAGTTATACAATTTCCCTTCTTAAATCCACGCCAGCCTTTCCATGAAATCAACAAGCGCCTGATGGGAAACCGATGCCGTTATGGTGCATTCTCCGTCTATGCAAAGTCTGTATTCATTTTTCATTGTAGTGTCCCCTTTTATTAAAATCTTAATAAATATATAATATATTAAATTTCTAAAATAGTCAAGCGCTAAATCTATTTTTCTTGTTTTTTCCGAAGTCTTTCCGGACGGAAAAGGGGAAGCCGGCTGTTTCCAGTTCACTTGCGGAGCGTCACGGTGAAGGTGAATTCGTGCTCCTGGTAATCCACGGAGACCGTGTCGCAGAAACCGGCGCAGAAATCGTGGATTTTGTCGCGCCTGGCGTAGTAGAAGCACCTGTCGTCGGGGAAAAAGTCCTTCGCCTCGTGGCAGAGCAGGTTGAAGGCGCACCCCGCCCGGGAGACGCCGTACATCTTGCGGATGAAGCCCCTTACGAACCGCTCGTAGTCCCCGGCGCTCCTCTCGGTGATGATGTTGAGCGCGCCGGAGCAGACCGTGTAATCGTACTCCCCGGAAAAGGCCGGGCTCGCGAAATCGGCGACCCGGACGTCCAGGCCCGGATACTTGCGCCGCGCTGCCGCCGCCATCTCCGGCACCACGTCAACCCCGTGGTACTCGATGTCGACGTAGCCGTGATCGTGAAGGTAGCGGGAAAAATCACCGAGGCCGGCTCCCACGTCAAGGAGCGTGTACCGCATTCCTCTCTCCCGGCCAGCGAAGAGGCGCGAGATCTTCTCGAACAGCATCACCTGTAGATAGTCGGTCCATCCCACGGCGCGGGCGGAGTGCAGCCCGTAATCGCGGATCCTCTCCAGGTAATAAGACTCCTGTATCTTCAATCTCAGGATTCCGCCACCGTTGCCGGCCCTGGCGCCTGCCTGGATGTTACCTGCGGTGCTCATCTTCCCGGCACCCTCCGCGCGTCAACGCTTTCCACCGGCGCCGAGGATCTCCTCGCGGAGGATCTTCTCGCTCTTCTGCATGAACTCCAGGACTAGTTTCCCCGCAGGACGCGCGCCAAGCTTCGCGAGAATCTTCACCACCAGGTTGTACTTGCGCCGGTAATGCTGAATCGCCGGGATGGTGGTTCCGAACTTCCGCGCAATCTCGTGATCCCGGTGGACGTAGCGGCCGTTCCGGTCCTTCGCGTTGAGGTCCATGAACTTCAGGATCTTTTTCTCCGACCAGTCGATATCACCCCCGCCCGACGAGTAATCATGGTGCATCTGGCGCCGGATGTTCCTGTCGGCGCTCCCCTCCATTTTCCTCTTCTTCCAGTACGGATGCCTGTTGCGCGCGCGCTGGATGTCCTGCACGGTATACTTCTGCTTTTTTTCCAGCCAGAGGCGGGTGATAAAGGCCTTCCTTCCGGAGGGAAGCCTGCACCTGAGGGAGTTGTCGATATATTCTTCCGGCGTCCTGGAATTCAGGAGTTTCAGTTCTTGTCTGTTCATGCCCCGGCTCCTTGCCCGAGAAACGCGCCGGTTCACGCGGCCCGGCGGTAACGAGTTGCGGCCGGATTCATCCGGCGTGCGAAACATATCTCAACCGCGCGCGAAACTTTTGTCAAGCCGATAACCGGAGTCACCCCGCAGCCCCTCCGAACGCGAGCATCACCGCGATCACAACCTGGAAGGCGGAGACCAAAAGCGTGGCGCAGAGTAGAAAAAGGGAGACCGGCGCGCGGAATTCCGCCCGACCCCGGGCCATGAAGAACACGTGGATGGAAAAGGCGAAAATCCCGCAGGCGCCGAGGATCATGGAGAAGACAAGCCCCGCGAAAGAGCGGTTCTGCATCTCCGCCAGCCCGTAGAGGATAGCCGCCACCATGGGAATGTGAAGGAGGAGGAAGGGAGAGACGCCGCCCTTCATGCCGAAGAGCTCCCACTCTTTCCAGTACGCCGAATCGATCTCATGGCAGATGAGGAGCACGGCATTGCCAAAATAGAGCCAGTATGCTATCTCCCACATATCACCCTCCGGTACGATTGCATAATGCCGCACGTCACCACCTCCCACGCGGATTTTCAATCACATTTTGGGTGATACCGGCCGCGCCGGCATGGCTGCATGATCCGTTTTCCCGGAGAAAATCCGCCGCGATCTCGACCGGGATTTCCCCCGGCATCGACTCACATGAATCCCGCGGAGTGACCGCTTTCCAGGAGCGGGCGTATCTCGGCCTTGCGGATGGGTTCAATGGAACGGTGACGGCGCACCGGGATGCCGTTCGCGGCGCAGTAGAGTATCTGGAGGATGTCGCCGTGCGCCACGACGAGCACCGTCTCCCCCGCGCGCTCTTCCTCGCACCGGGCGAGGAACTCTATCACCCTGCTCCCCACGTCGCGCGGCGATTCGACGCCGTGCGCGTGGTGGTCCGGGTCGTCCGCGTCCAGCTCCCAGATCATCTTATAGTTCTCGTTATCGGAAGCCTCGAGGTCTCCGAAATACCGCTCGCGCAGGTACTCCGTGCCGCGCACCTCCGCCACGCCGAGCACGTCCGCCGCGATGCGGGCAGTTTCCATGGCGCGCAGGAAGTCCGAGGAGTATATGATGTCGATACCGTAGTGGGACCGGAAGCGCGCGGCGCTCTCGAGGACGTCGGCGCGCCCCTTCTCCGTCAGGCCGTAGCGCTCCACGCCGACAGACGGGTCGCTGACGATAAGCCGCGCCGCGTTCGCCTCGCTCTCACCGTGGCGCATGAGGAAGTAGGTGTTGCCGAGTGGCATCCCGCCCGTAGTCATAGCGGGGAGAGCCTACCACAGGTTCTTTTCAAAAGCAATCAAAAACCGGTTATCGCCCCGGCGAACCCCTGTGCACGCATTTAATTTTACGCAAACCCGGCCCGTTGCTGATATTCAAATGGGATGATGAAGATGCGCCCGCGCAGTGGAAAAAATTCAATGGACAAAACAACGCCTCCGGATATCACTCGCATGCCGCCGTACATCCCGGGCGCAGGGCGGGGCGATGTCCGGTAAAGATTACAAACTGAAGAGGGGCCCGACGTGCTAAAACGACGCATGACTGTCATTCTGGCCGCGCTGACCATGCTTGCCGCCGGCTGCGGGGAAGATGCCGCGAAGGAGAATCCCGCAAACCGCGTGACCATCACCCCCGTGCGCTTCGGCATCCAGGACCTGCACTACTGCTTCTGGGACCTTCCCTCATACATCTACCAATGCAGCACCACGGGCGAGGCGCTGGATATTTTCGGCAACCTCGACGACCTGCGTGTGAAATACATACGGTACGCCGTTTTCTGGTCGCTCACCGAGCGGGCGCCGGG
>JAGODF010000387.1 GCA_017998375.1 Spirochaetota bacterium | reverse complement strand
GTTCATCACGGGGCGGATGTGCCCCAGGATTTTGAGCATCTCCTCGGGATAGCCCTTCAGCGACGCGAGGGAGATGACCGCGGTGGTCATGTTGTGCACCACGATGGGCAGGGTGATGATCTCCCTCGGCATCACGCTCCCCACGACTGTCTTCAGAAGCGGCGTGGAGGCGCCTTCCAGGTCCCTAGTGATGGTGATCTCCCGGGTGGCCAGGGCCTTCCCGAACTCCCCCTCGAGCTTCCCCGCGTGAAAGCTCTCGCTGAAGCGGGTCTCCAGGCCGATGGAGCTGAAATGCCTGAATTCCCTCCCGTCCTCCGAAAGGACGTAAAACGCGGCGATGTTGGACTCCGTCACCTCCATGATCTTCCATATCACCTTCCTGCTGAACTCGTGGAGGTCTATGGTCGATACGCTCACCTCGATGATGTCGGAGCTCACCTTCTCGATGCGCAGCTGGGAGACGATGGAGTCGGCCATGGCGTTGAATGAGCCGGCGAGCTCGCCCAGCTCGTCGCCCCGTACGACCGCGATGCGCTCGTTGAACTCTCCCTTCAGGATGCGCCGCGCCACCGCCGAGAGAGACAGTATGGGCTCCGTGATGGAGCGTGCGAGCCTCGCGGATACCAGGGCCAGGGCCGTCACCAGGAACACGAAGGACCCCAGGAAGAGGAACAGGGAGGACGTCAGTGGCCGGTACGCTTCCTCGGTGTCCTGCTTGACTATCACGCCCCAGTTCATGGAAGGGATGTGGGTGTACGCGGCCAGGACGCGCCTGCCCCGGTAGTCGTCGGTCTCCACCACGCCGGTCTGCCCGTTCAGGGCCCGGATGGCCGCCTCGTCGCGGAGGCGCAGGGTGAGCGGCGGCGCGGTATCGCCCTTGAGCTTGTTCACTACCACCTGGTCCCTGTTGACGAGGATCACCTCACCGGTCTGCCCCAGGCCGGTTCTGTCCATGAGCATGCCGTAGAGCGACCTGTCGAGGAAGATGCGGGCCACCAGGACGCCGCGGGGCTCGGCGTTCGCGAGTCCCGGCGCGTACAGCGGCGCGGAAAAGGTCATGGTGGGAACGTTGAGGAATTTCGAGTAATAGATGTCCGTGATGAAGACATCGCGCTTCCGGAGCGCGCCGGAAAGGTAGAGGCTGTTGGAGCGGTCGTCCCCCACCGCGCCCTGCCCCGTGGATAGCACCACCCTGCCCGTCGACGCGCCGATTATGAAAAACTCCAGGTAGGCGTTATGGTTCTGAAGGTAGCTGTCGAAGACGCGCCGGATTTTATCCGTGGCGGCGGCGCCCGGGTTCACACCGCCGGCGAGGAGCGATCCGTATGTCCGGATCTCTGACGACGCGGAGATGACACGCACGTCGTCGCCTATACGGGTAAGCCAGGACGATATCTCCCCCACGCGCAGGTCGCGCACCGCCTCCAGTCGCTCCGCCTGGCTGCCCCTGAAATCGTACGACGACTTCGCGTAATTGATGACTCCGGCAACGCACATCACGGCGCCGGCGCAGAGGCAGATGACGAAAAGGAGCCTGTCCCGTATGCGTGTGAATTTCAGGTTGATCTGCATCGCAGTTCCGTGTCGCGGCGGACCGGGCGCATCAGCCCGATACTTCCCCCTTCCCCTCTATGCCGCTTTTGAAAAGGTACATCACGTTGAAAAACTTCGTGATGCCCCCGATGAACCGCTCCTTCACCATGCCCCTGGGAATCTCGTCCACAGCCTTGCGCACGTTCTCCAGGTTTTCGGAAATGAGCGCGTAATACTGGCGCAGCCTGTCGGCACCGGTTTTCCTGCGGATACCCTCCAGCAATTCGTCGAACCTGGGGATGTTTTCGAAAAGCTCACGGAAGAGCGGACGGAGCTTCGCGTCCACGCCGGCGAGCATCTTTTCCAGGATGCATGCCCGCGCGATATGGTAGCCGATATGCACCGTTTCCAGGTTTCGGTCGCTGAAAGAATCGGGATATTTTTCGAAGTAGGCGTTTCCCAGGTCGATCATGTCATCGGGAGTAAGGGAGAAATCGCCTTCAAGGGCGAAGAGTTTCTTCCGAAAGCCCTCCGCCGTGGGGGATGCGAGGAACAGTTCAACCGGTGTCACAGTCATAGCCATACCCTCTCGCAGGGTTGCCGCAGGACGTTCCGCAGCGTTCACGCGGCTGGTGCGGCCGTCGGCCCCTCGCATAACAGTACGCCCCAGCCCCCTCTTCACGACAACGTTTTTTTCAGTATCTCGTAAAAAAACCCCCGGTCGGGGGCTTTCACGCCGCGGTGATCTTCCAGGACCCCGCGATCGGGCAGGCGTTCGGGCGGTCAATCCTCGCTTTTGAAGCGCGCCATGAGCGCCCGTATGAGGAGCGTCATGCGCGAGAGGACCAGCATGCTTATGACGATATCGAGTATTTTGGGAATGTCGAGGCCCGTGCGGGGGAATACCCGCAGCTGGGGCACCTTGTAACAGAGGAAAAAGGCGACGAGGATGATGATGATGTCCCGGGTCGACTCCACTGCCCTGTTGGAATCGAGGCCCTTCAGCGCCGATACGGAGAAGATCGCCATTACCGCCGCTTCGAGGATGATGGATATAATGAAGATATTGACAAGGTTCTGAAGCAGGACATCGCCGTTCATATCGCGCTCCTTCCGTGGATATCGGCCCGCGGGGCCGTCGATATCAGTATGCTACCCCGCGCAATTCCTTTTGTCAATACATTATTTGCGCTCAACCGCTGCCGCGTTACAGCAAGTGCGACATAAGAAGCGGCACCGCGAAAAACCATTCCCGTAAAAAATAAATTAAACGCGCGCCGTTCACACATCGTACTGATACACGGGGAGGTCGTTGCGAAAGATGAAACTCAACCGCGAACAGGAACTGGCTGCACGTCCGGATCCCGGAATCACGCTCGTCATCGCCGGCGCCGGGACAGGAAAAACCAGCGCGTTAATCGAAAAGGCGAAAAACCTCATAGCCGGCCGCGCCGTCGCCCCGGAGAACATGCTCATCCTCACCTTCAGCAGGAAAGCCGCCGACGAGATCGGGGAGCGCCTGGTCGCCAGGGTGGGCCCCGCGGCGGAAGGCGTCGTCTCCGGAACGTTCCACTCCTTCTGCTACCGGCTCATCCGGGAACACCGCGCCGGCGGCAGGGCGCCCGGCATCATCGACCAGGAGGAGGCGGACAGGGTGATAGACACACTCATCCGGGCGCGACTCGATGAATTTCGGGGACTTCCGGTTCCCCTTGTGCGGCAGCTCCTTCCCGGCGGTCCCCGCAAAGTCCGGGATACCGAGGAGAAACTCGAAGCACTGGGGCTTCGGCGGGCGATAGACGACCTCCATGTCGAGTACCGCCGGTACAAGGCAGCGGGGAACCTCATGGATTTCGGCGACCTCATGGAGGAAGCCATCGGCATTCTGGAGCGGGACACCGCTTTCCGGGACCTTACCGCGCAACGGTACCGGTACCTCCTGGTCGACGAGTTCCAGGACACCTCGG
>JAGODF010000054.1 GCA_017998375.1 Spirochaetota bacterium | reverse complement strand
GTATTAAGGAAGGCAGGCGCGAAGGACGAGAGCATCATCGTGCTCAAGGCCGCAGGGGCGCACCCCTCGGCGACGTGCCGCATCGGCGAGGTGGTGGACAAGAACCTGGAGACGAAGATCGGGAACCTCTTCTGCTGCGACGCGAGCGTCTTCCCGTCTTCGCTGGGGCTTCCCGTGGTATGGACCGCGGTATCGCTCGGCAAGAGGCTCGGCAAGCACCTGGACGCGCGGCTTAAGGATTAGTTAACTACAGAGACACAGAGGCACAGAGGATACGGAGAATAACACGATATATCTCACGCGGAGACGCGGAGATCGCGGAGGATATGAGAAGCTCTGAAAGGCGTGCAAAGTGTCATCGCGAGCGCAACGTGGCGATACCTAATGCCGGGAATTGGCACGCTGTTCGGCGCGAGATTGCCACGGTCGCTGGCGCTCCCTCGCAATGACAAATTATTATCATCCTTTCTTTCTCCGCGAACTCCGCGCCTCCGCGTGAGATAATGCAGTTGATCCGTTCAGCCTTTATCCGCGCCTCCCTCGACTCCGCTCGGGATGACAATGTTTCTGCAGCCCTCCGTGTCCGCTGCGCCTCTCCATGGCTAATTGTCGTTGTTCTCCCAGCACGAGCCGAGGTTCGCGTAGCCGGGGATCGAGAAACTGATGTGCCGGTCGGCGCGCACCCGCTTCGCGGCAAACCGCTCCAGGCGCGGCGCTCCTATCATCCTCACGATCCTTTCCATGAGGTTCACCCGCGGCCTGATGTGCCTGTACCAGATGCGGTTCTTCACGCCGTATGCGCGGCGGAAGTAGCGGTTGACGCGCAGGAATTCTTTTTCCGCCCCAGCGGGATCGGTCACGGCGTCCGCGGCGATCTTGCCCGACATGAGCGCGCCGAGGATCCCGAACCAGAACATCGGGTCCATGGAACCGCCGATGGTCCCGCAGAGGATGTGGCCGTCGTGGAAGAGACGCGGGTTGCCGGCGCTCCCGACGGGGACCGATCCCGAGAGGTAGTCCCAGTTCCCGTGCGCTATCCCTTCGTTCCGCCACATGAACTCCTCGTACTTCGCGAGGCCCTCGCGCGTCACCGGCCTGATGGAGAAGAGCAGGTTGAAGTAGTAGTTGTTCGCAGAGCTGAAGTAGCCGTACTCCGTGACGCACTCGTCGAGCCAGATCCAGGAATAATTGCTGCGGGACGATACGCCGCGCGAGCACCAGCCGTACCAGCGAAGGCGTGGAAGTCCGAGCATTTCGTACGCGGCGGTGGTGAGGCCGCAGGCGATGATGGAGCCACGCGGCAGGTCGGGTATCTGTGCCGGCTCCAGGGGCGAGTTGAAGCGAAACACCACCCCAAGGCGCAGAGCTTCACCATAGAGCAGGGTGTCGAGCGACGTGGGGCGGTTGCCTCGCTCGACGGTGTAGACTCCCGCCACTGGTCCCTGAACTTTCGTATCGTGGAGATAGAACGGGCAGGCCGCCAACGGATGGAACGCCGGCGACACATCGATGCCGATATAGCGTGACGCCTGCGCGACGTCGATGGGCGTGGTATGCGTGGAGGGATTGTACCGGGGATCGCCGCCATATCCCGGCTCGCGGTCGTGCACGATTACCATGTAGCCTTTTCTTGCGAGGTTGATGGCGGCGACCAGTCCCGACATGCCGGCACCGTATATAACGATCAGTTTCATGGAGCAATTCTCTTTTCGCAGAGGATAGTTATCTACATGAATATTTTCCATTACTATTTGCACATTCTCTCCGATAATGTATTAAACAGGTTTGTGCGATAATGACGAACAGTATCTTCTTTTATCGTAATAATTCAGTACATTCGGGCGAAAACATCTTGACACAATACTGACACGTCACTTTTAATTAGGTGCGATAGTTATCTACACATACATTGACAGCCCGTGCATAATGCAGTTATTGATTGACCCCCTTATCGCGCAATTGAAGATTGACGACGCAGCAAATCGCATACCAGGCCGGGACACCGAATCGTCGTTACAATGGAGACACTGCACGGATGATAACCCGCTACATTACAAGCGCCCTGCCCAGGGGATTCAGGTTCTGGGAAACCGACTGGTATCGCGCGACGATACGGGACTACAACCGGTACCGTTTCATCGTGCTGGTCATAGCGCATGCCATAGCGATTCTCATCCCGCTTTCGATGCTGGCCTTCCACCTGGCGTCGGGTGAAACGGCGCTGGTGTGGAACTACTGCGTGCCGGTGGCGCTGCTGTCCGCCAGCCTTGCGTACCTTGTTGTATCGAAAAATATAAATGTACTGATACCGCTGATACTCGCAGGGGCGATAGCCGGCATGGTCGCATCATGCTATCTTCCGGGAAACATGGATGTGTTCATCGCGATTTTCCTGGCGTATCCGCTCCTGGCCTTCCACCTCCACGGGATCGGGAGGGGGGCGATGTGGATCTGCGCGATGACCGTCACCGCGGCGGCCGTCATCGCGCTGGACAAATCGGGTTTTACCGCGTCGAGTATCAGCGCGCTTACGAACACGCAGCTCATCATGGGCCTCACCTCGTACGGGGTGATAGTGATATTCACTCATGCCGGCGAGATGCAGCATCGGAAGTACATCGCCACCATCACCCGTGAGATGGTGTACGACAGCGTCACCTCGCTCCCCGAGAAGGACGCGATCCTCTACAGCATGGAGCTGAAGACCAGCTACCTGATCGCCATCATCCGCATCGACAATTTCAGCCAGTTTGTATCGCTCTTCGGCTACGAATTCTCCGACAACATCCTCCAGTTCGTGGTGAAGAACATCCGCGACATCGAGAAGGACTTCGGCTTCCAGACCTTCCGCCTGCGCGGCTTCGAGTTCGGGATACTCCTGCCGCTGCGCAACGAACCGCCTTCGAAGAGCGAACTTGAGGCGTACCTTTACCGGATATGGAAAAAACTCTCCGAGCGGAACATTCCCTGGGACAGCACCAAGATCAGGCTGATATACCGCATGTCGGGGGCGATAGCCACCGTGGCGAACAAGTTCCACGTACTCTCCAACGCCGACCGCGCCCTGAAGGAAGGGATGCGCGCCAACAGGCCGGTGACCATCTACAGTGAGGACTACGACTACGAGCACGAGTCCGCGCTCTCCTCGGTGATCCGCTTCACGGTGCTGTCGGAGAACCACGAGAAAAAGCTCTTCAAGGCCGTCTACCAGCCGATCGTCGACACGAAGAGCAGGTCCGTGGTCTGGTACGAGTGCCTGGTGCGGATACGGAACACCGGGGGAGAGTACGAGCCCCCGGTGAAGTACCTTCAGATCGCCCGCTCGACCGGGATGGACACCGTCATCGCGCAGTTCATGCTGGAGACAGCGTGCGCCGCGCTGGAGCGCTGCGACACCGATATCTCCATCAACATCACCCTGCAGGATATGCAGAGCGAGAGGTTCCTTGAACAGGTGGAGAAAGCGCTCGCGAAGAGGGTGAACGGGAAGGGGGCGCTGATCTTCGAGATACTGGAGCGGGACGACCTGGCCGACGCGCAGTCGTGCCTGAAGTTCATCAACCGGGTGCGGGAGCTCGGCTGCAAGATAGCGATAGACGATTTCGGCACGGGATACTCGAACTTCTTCAACGTGCTCAACCTGCCGGTGGACATCGTGAAGATTGACGGTTCCCTGGTGAAGAGGATGATAGAAAGCTCGAATGCGCGTTCAATGATCGAGGGGATCGCGTCGCTCTTCAATAAGATGGGTATTCCTCTCGTGGCGGAGTACGTGGAGAATGAGGAGATTTTCAGCGTCCTGAATGTGCTGAACATCAACTACATGCAGGGCTACCATTTCGGCATGCCGGGCGAGAATTATTTCTGATATCAGGAGGCGCGGATATATATCCGCGCCTCCTGAAGGCCGCTCCGGTATGAACAACGTCCCGCGCCTTCAGACAGGTCACTCCAGCCCTTTCCAGACGTTCTTCTCCGGGTCATCGTAGCACTTGCGGCAAAAGGCCTTCACATCTCCGCTGCCGCAGCCGTAGGCCCACATGTCGAAGACCCGGCAGTCACGGCAGAGCGGTGCATCGCATCCGTCGCAGAGCACCACCGCGTCTTTCGCACCGCAGACCGCGCAGGTAACGTTGTCGACGGAACGCATCGGCATGTCAGTTGGCCCTCAACTTGTCGAGGTTCACGAAATCGAGCCCGAGTTTTTTCAGGGTCTTCGCCGTGGGAACGCCGTTTTTGTCCCAGCCGCGGAGCTTGTAATACTGAGGCAGCATCTTTCCCAGCCTCACCACGGAGTTCTTCTTCCCCGGGATGAGCTGCTCTTCTGTGAAGCGCTTCGCGAGGGTATCATCCTTCTTTGTGAGACCCTCGCGCATATTGAAGAGTTTCTCGATCGTGTAGCCACGCGCGCCTACCTGGAAGAATTTCCCGTAATCCATCTCCATTCCCGTCACCTGCCTGATGGCCTTCGAGTGGGGAAGGCCCGGCATGTGGAACTTCATGGCCCACGCCGGAAGTTTCACCGAGGTGCTGATGAGTCCCCAGGTGTAGGTGAGCATGGCGGTGATGAACGACGAAAGCCACTTGCGCCCGGGCACCTTGTAGACGAAGGGCGGAAGCATGGTCCAGCTGGTGAAGAGGCACTGCCCCCCGGCGCTGATAGCCGCGAGCAGGTTCTGGTCGAGTATGGTGTACGCCGGCTTCGACCGGTAGTGTAAAGGCTTCAGAGTGACGGGGCCCGATACCTCGAAATAGACCATGTAGCCGCCGTCGAGGTGGCAGGCGCCGCGCGGCGCCGTCGCGTAGCCCAGGCCGTGGCCCACCGCCGCGCGCGGCTCGTAGGCGGGTAGCTCCAGCCCCTTGGAATGCGGCGCGAAATCCTCGCCACCGTATTTCTTCGAGAGGAAGCGCACGCCCTCGGCGAGGTCGTTCCCGATGCCTTCCCGCGTGGCGATCTGCCTGAAAATCTTCGAAATGTTGTCCTTCTTCCCCCACTCGATGCCGTTCTTCCATAGCCCCCTGTCGTTGAGCTCCGCTGCGAATCCCATGATGGTCCCCGCCGAGATCGCGTCCATGCCGAGGAGGTCCAGCTCGTAGTTCCATTTTATTATGGCATCCAGATCGTTGATGAGCATGTTGGATCCCATGAGCGAGAGTATCTCGTACTCGGGGCCTTTCACTTCCTTCCCGTCGATCTCCACCACGCGGCCGCACCGGATGGGGCAGGAGAGGCAGCCGAAGTTTTTCACAAGGAACTCATCGGCGAGGCGCTCGCCGCCTATCAGCGCGGCGTCCTCGTAATGGCCCACCTGGAAGTTCTTTGTGGGCAGGGCGTCGTGCGCCGACAGGAACGTCAGGAATCCGGCGGTGCCGTACTTCGGCATCTGCTCCCCCGTGGCGGGGTGCTTCTGGATGAGCTTTGTCCAGTATTTCACCGTCGCCTTGAACGCCTCGGGTTCCGCGAACTCCACCTTCCTGGTGCCGCGCGCCACCATGCCCTTCAGGTTCTTGGAGCCCATCACCGCGCCCATGCCGGTGCGCCCGTGGCAGCGCTCCTGCGACACCACGGCCGCGAACTTCACCAGGTGCTCTCCCGCCACGCCTATCGCCATGGCGCCGCCCTTGTTCTTTCCCAGCATCAGCTTCTGCGTTTCCTGCGTGTCCTTCCCTTTTAGTTTTGAAGCGCTTTTTATTTCAACTTTATCGTCCTCGATTTCGATGTACGAGAGTCTCTTCGCCTTTCCGCGCACCACGATGCCGTCCCAGCCGGCGCGCTTAAGGTTGATGCCGAAGTTCCCGCCGCTGTTGGAGTGGCCTATCGCCCCGGTGAGCGGACTTTTCGCCGAGATGTCATAGCGGCTGGTGCAGGGCGCGCCCGTCCCTGTCATCGGCGCGGTCATCACGATCAGCACGTTCTTCGGGGAGAGGGGGGCGGTGCCCGGCGCGAGCTCGTCCCAGAGAATCTTCGTGGAGAGGAAGCGCCCCCCCAGGAAGAGCTCCCGGTCGCGGTCGCTCACTTCGTATTCGCCGATCTTCCCCGTGGTGAGGTCGATATCGAGCATCCTTCCCATGTAGCCCTTGTATTTCGATGCCATGTTGTTCACCTACAGTATTTTATTTAAAATAGTCTCACGCGGAGGCGCGGAGAACGCGGAGACGATACTGATTAATCATTATTGAGGAATCCTGTCATTCCGGCTGAAGCGAAGCGAAATGCCGGAATCTCCCTTATGTAAAACGGCGAGATTTCCGCATGCGTGGGAATGACATACATTTTATTTCCTCCGCGACCTCCGTGTCTCCGCGTGAGATCCCACTTTCGGCGGGATGAGGCTCATGGCGCGCTCGGCGAGGGCGGTGATCGTGAGACTCGGGTTCACGCCCACGTTGGCCGATATCGACGATCCGTCCACAACCAAGATGTCGGGATAGCCCAGGAGCCTGTGCGACGAATCGATGACGCCGTTTTCCCTCGACGAGCCCATGTTGCAGCCGCCCAGTATGTGTGCCGTCACCGAGAGGTTGCCGACGCTCTCTACGGTGGTGTTGAGCGCGGTCCCGCCGTTGACGCGCGCGAACACCTCCGCGGCGCGGTTCGCCACTGAGAGGTTGGTGGGCGCCTCCTTCCCCCTTATGCGCTTCGACTTGAGCCGGCGCGTAAGGAAGAGCGTGAGGAGCGTCCTCCCGTATTTAAACATCACCTGGTTGTCCAGGTGCTGCATCACCGTGAACACGGTGATCCGCCTGTGCCAGTTGCGCGCGAACATCACCCCGAAATGGGCAACAGGGTGCGCGATGATTTTCCAGAGGGTGATGAGCGCCCGGACCAGCGGACTCGCGTTGTCCACCAGCGGTCCGAAGTAGAAGCGCATGAACGAGTAGCCGCGCGGGAAGCGGTTCTGGGTGATGTGCGTGTGGTCGTCGGGATAGAAATCGGACGATATGGTGGTGCCCTTAGAGAGGTCCAGTTCCGGGTCGGGCGACATGATGCCCACGATCGCCTCGCTGTTGGTGCGGACGACCTTCCCGAGCTCGCGTGATATTTCAGGAAGCGTCTTCGTCACGTCGCGGCAGCGGAAGAGGAGCTCCAGCGTGCCGAGCACGCCGCCGGCGAGGACGACCTTCCCGCATTGCAGCGGCTGGTATTTTCTGCCGCTCAGGGGGTCCTTCGTTCGTATCTCGTATCCTCCGCCGGCGAGCGGGATGATGTTCACCGCCTTCCGGTTGGGGAGCACCGTCGCGCCAGCCTTTTCCGCGAGATAGAGATAATTTTTATCAAGCGTGTTCTTCGCGCCGTGCGGGCAGCCGGTGAGGCATTCGCCGCAGAGGTGGCATCCCTCGCGCGCCGGCCCCTCTCCGCCGAAGAACGGATCGTTCTTAAGTACCTTGGTCTCGCCGAAATAGATCCCGTTGCGGATGGCGCTCCAGGTTTTCCCGGCGCCCATGGCCTCGGCCGTCTTTTTGAGCATCCCGTCCATCTCGCTCAGAGACGGGTTGCGCATGACGCCAAGCATCTTCTCGGCGGTGGCGTAGTGCGGCGCGAGTTCCTTCTCCCAGTTCACGCCGAGCCCCGCCCAGGTCCCCTCCCTGTAAAATGCGCTTTTGGGACGCAGGAGCACCGCCGCGTAGACCAGGCTCCCGCCGCCTACGCCGACGCCGCCCACTATGCCGATGTGACGGTAGATTGGCTGCATGAAAAAGCCGCCAAGCCCGAGAGGCGGCGCCCAGAGGAGCCTGCGGAGACTGGACGATGCTTCCTCCATGTCGGCCGGAGTGACCCTGCTCCCCTGTTCCAGGACGGCGACGCGGTATCCCTTTTGCGCAAGTCGCAGCGCGCTCACGCTCCCGCCGAAACCGCTTCCAATTATAATAAAGTCATACTGTAGTATGTCCATCTTCCCCCGTGTAGGGCCGCGTGTATTCATGTGAACAGATGCTTTGAGTTTTATCAAGCAAATAATTGGTCGATTGACCAATTATTGAAAAAACATGCGGTTTGCGCTGGACCACGGCCAGAATACTGGACGGTGCTAAATCGCGGTGCCGTCAATCGGTATTGAAAATTTAGTTTGACGGGGTGACTTCGTGAGGTATATGAATCGAGAGGGCGGGGATATCTCGCCGGGCGTCCAACTTTCATGAGTGCTGCGGGGAGAGGATGAAAACAAATATTCACAGCAGGGACTTCCAGAATTTTCTCGATGATCTCAACGGATACTACCAGGACCAGGAAAAAAAGGAGGACCGGAAGTCGGTGGGAGAGAGGCTGAAGTACCTGCGTGAGATGGAAGGCCTCTCTATAGAAAAGTTATCGAAAATCTCCGGTATAGAAGCGGGGTATCTTGCGGACATTGAGAATTTCAGGGTCTTTCCCGATTTGGGCACCATCATCAGGCTCTCCAAGGCGCTTAAAATTTCGACAGGTCTCATGCTGGACGAAGCGTCGGGATACAGTTATTCCGTGGTGCGCAGGGAGGACAGGCAGCAGATAAAGCGCGAGATATCGGGGAGGAAGGACAGGCCCGATTATGATTATCTTTCGCTTTCAACCGGTGTCACTTCACGGCACATGGAGTCGTTTATCGTCACCCTGACGGGAAATGATTACGACGAGGAGCCGTCCACCCACGACGGGGAGGAGTTTCTCTATGTTCTCGAAGGCGAGATGATGATCCGGCTCGGGGACAAGGAGGAATCGCTGAAAGCCGGAGACAGCATTTTTTACCTCTCGACGCTGCCTCACGCACTCAAGAGCACCGGCAACGCGCCGACGGTGCTGCTCGCGGTGGTATACACGGGATGATCTTTTTCAGGTGAATAAAAAAATCCCCGCGAGGAAGCGGGGATTTTTTCTAAAACTGGATTTGGCCTACTTGCAGAGGTTGCGGTCTACGTATTCCTTGTTTCCGTTGGCGTTGATGTAATAACAACCGCCCCTCGGTCCGGTGATGTATGTCCGGCCGTCGGCGCCTCGAGTTTGCCTTCCTTCCTGAACGTTTGTTTTTGCTTCTCTCTTCGCTTCCCTTTTCGCGGCTTTTTCCTCGCGGGTTTCTTTCGCGGCTTTCCTGGCGGCTTTTTCTTCTTTTGCAGCTTTCTTTGCTGCTCTTTCTTCTTTTGCCGCCTTCTTGGCCGCTTTCTCCTCGCGGGCTTCCTTGGCCGCTTTCTTTTCAGCCTTGGTGGCTTTTTTCTCGGCCTTCGTCGCCTTCTTGGTCGCCTTCTGCTCCTTTGTCTGCTTCTTCGCAGCGAACAGGTCGGTGCCGTTCGCGTTGAAAAGCATGACATTGACTGCGAACATCAACATGACAAACAGCAGAATCTTTTTCATGCGGGTGAGTCCTCCTCCTTGAAATGAACACCACATCCCTTCATGGCGCGGAAATTCCACCGGGTAATCCCATGCCATATTCAATCCATGGTGTAGCGCATATATGAGAGTATTGTCAATATGTTTTTCTGGACATTGACCAGCCATTCTCCCGGCGGATGATATTTCCTTCTCCCGGGTTTAATTACCAGTTCATAAATTGATCCTCAACCAATGATGATGAAAACGGGCATCATGGCGATAAATTTTTTACTTCAAAAATATGTATAATTATTGACATGGGATAATAATATTTATATATAGTAAATATTTACAAATAACAAATATTTAATCCGGACCGGCCGCAAGGACACTGGCCGGGATAAAGGGGGGCGATGGACCTCGGATCTGTGCTCAGGCTCAAGCGGAAGGGGAAGAAACTCACTCTGAAGTCGGTGTCGGACAAGGCTGGGATTTCGGAGGGATTCCTCAGTCAGATTGAGAACAACGTGAACTCGCCGTCGGTGGATACGCTCATGAACATTTGCGCGGCAATCGGGATAGAGGCGAGCGAGATTATCAGGCAGGCCGAGGACCAGGAGCGCCTTTCCATCATCCGCAAATCCGACCTGGCCGACGTGGACGTTCCGCATTCCGGATTTGCCACCAGGCGTTTTTTTCCGCCCGAGAACCGGCGCACCATCGACAGCGCCGTGCTTGTCATCGACCCCGGGAGGAGCATCCCCGCCCGAAAAGGAGCGAGGAATGGACAGGAATTGCTCTGTGTCCTGAAGGGGACGCTGGAGCTTGTCTACGAGGACCAGGTGATATCGCTCTCCCAGAACGACTCGGCGCATTTCTGGACCATTCCCGAGAAGCAGAAGATCACCAACAGGTCGAAGGGGCGGGCGATAGTTCTCTGGGTCGGTACGCTGTAGCGCATAACGGGCCCCGTGCCGGGCGCGGATCATGGTCCGCGCCCGGTGCAGGGTTTCATGATATTAATAATTATCAGGGGAAGATCGTATGATAAAATTCAGCGAACAGCAACTCAAGGTCCCGAAGCTCATGCGGCCGGTGTACCTGGTGACGGCGGGGCAGTCGAAGTTCGACCGGGCCTTCCCGGACAAGCGCACGGAGGAGCTCTGCGTGGACGCGCTCACCATGGCGGCCGAGATGATCAACATGGAGCCCTCGGAGCTCAAGAAGTACATCCACACCTGCTACTACGGGCACTTCGCCGACCACTTCGGCGACCAGCTGCTTGGCGAGGCGGTGATCCACGACCGCCTGGGCCTGGACCCGCTGGGGAACATCGGTGTGAAGACCGGCGGCGCCACGGGCGGATCGACGCTCTGGGAGGGCGTGAAGGCGGTGGCGTCGGGCTACTCCGACTGCGTGCTCTGCATGGGCTGGGAGCGGATGGACGAGGTGCCGACGGACGAGGGGAACTTCCTCATCTCCTGCGCGGCGGACAAGGACTGGGAAGGCCCTCTGGGTCACATTTACACAGGCTACTACGCGGTGATGGCGCAGAAATACTGGAAGGTTTTCGGTAAAGAAGAGGACTCCTTCCGGCGGACCATGGCGGAGATCTCGGTGAAGCACCACGGCTACGCGCGCTTCAACCCGTTCGCCCAGGCGCCGATGAAGATCACGGTGGACGACGTGCTGAAGTCGCCGGTGGTGGCGTTCCCCCTGCGGGCGCTGGACGCCTGTGTCATGAGCGTGGGCGCGGCCTGCGCCATCATCTGCGACGAGGCGACGGCGATGAAGCTTACGAAGAACACGAAGAACAAGCCGCTGCGCATCTGGGTGACGGCCGGCTCGCACACGCTGCGCCCCGCGGACCGGCGCGACATGGAGATACCTCTTTTGCCGAACGAAACCGCTGATCAGTACAAGGACCTCGGGAAGAAGTTCCCCGGCGGCGAGCGGTATCCCGGCTTCACGGGCTTCCTGGCGGCGCGCGTGGCCGCGTGGTACGCGTACCGGATGACGGGTATCAAGGACCCGACGGAGGACCTGGATGTGATCGAGCTCCACGACGCCTTCACCATCAGCGATATACAGACCTACGAGGACATCGGGATCAGGCCGTACGGCTACGGGCGCGACTACGTGGAGTCCGGCGACTGCTATCACACCAATCCGAAGACCGGTAAGCCCGGGAAGTTGCCGTCGAACCTTTCAGGGGGGCTCATTGGCTGCATGCACGCGGTGGGCGCCACGGGCATCATGCAGACCTTCGAGATCGCCTGCCAGCTCTGGAACCGCTGGGCCGAGATGCACGGCGAGGAGAAATACTGGAAACTATGCGACCGCAAGAAGCCCGCGGACTGGACCGACCTCCAGGTCAAGGGCGCGAAACGGGCGCTGGCCATCAGCCACGCGGGCGTGGGCTCGCACGTGACGGCGACGATCCTCATGGATCCCGACCATCTCTTGAAGAAAGACGCGTAAAGGAGACCGACAATGAGCAGATTTGCAGAAGTCCACGTAAGAAAGAACCAGTACAAGATAAAGGGCGATTTTCACCACCTGACGCAGAACATGCCGATACGGAACATGGACGACGGCCACCGCCTCATGGGGATCACCAACCCCCGGGACATGACCTACATCCACTCCTACGGCGGGGAGGCGGTGTTCTTCGAGTCGCTCTCCCAGGGCAAGCTCATGGGCTCGCGCTGCGACAACCCGAAGTGCGAGTACAAGGGGACGATATGGCAGCCGTTCCGCATCGCCTGCCCGGACTGCCTCCGGAAGATGACGCCCATCGACATGACCGATCTCGCGAAGAAGACCGCGAAGGTCCACACCTTTATGGTGTGCGAGCGCTCCGGCGCCTTCAGCCTGCTCGAGAAGCCGATCAAGTTCATCAACGTCGAGTTCGAGGGCGTCGCGACGATTCTCATGGGGTACCTCTCCGTGGGAGAGCCGAAGATGGGGATGCGCGTGGTCCCGATCTTCAAAAGGACCGACCCGACGTACACCATTCTCGACCTCTCGTGGGTCGTGGAGGGGACGCCGGCCGACAAGCTGCCGGAGGGGTTTGCGTTCTGAACCCGCAGATGAAGGCGCGCACGCGCGTGCGCGCCTTCATCATCACAATTCTGGAGGACCGTCATGTACGATTTCGGATTGTCGGACGAGCAGAAGCTCCTTCGGCAGAACGTGCGGGAGTTCGCCGAGCACGAGATCGGGCCCGTGGCGCAGCAGCTTGACGACACGGAGACCTTTTCCATAGAGCTTACGAAGAAGATGGCCGCCATGGGCCTCTTTGGCGTCGTGGTGCCGGAGGAATACGGCGGCGCGGGGATGGATTACCTGTCGTATGTCATCGCCGTGGAGGAGATTTCCCGTATCGACGGCTCACAGGGCGCCACGGTGGCAGCCGCCAATTCGCTGGGAATCGGTCCGATCTATTATTTCGGAAGCGAGAAGCAGAAGAAGGAGTGGCTGCCGCGTCTCTGCGCGGGTGAGATACTGGCTTCGTTCGGCCTCACGGAACCCGAGGCGGGCTCCGACGCGGGAGCGAGCAAGACGAACGCGAAGCTCGTGAACGGCCACTGGGTGATAAACGGCAGCAAGATATTCATCACCAACTCGACATCGAGCATGGCAGGGGTCTGCACGGTACAGTCGATCACGGGGACGCGCGGCGAGGGGAAGAAGGAGGTTTCCTGCATCTTGGTACCGAACGGCACGCCGGGTTTCACGGCGAAGAAGATGACACGCAAGATGATGTGGCGCTCATCGGACACGGGCGAGCTCTTCTTCGACGATTGCCGCGTGCCCGAGGAGAACCTGCTGGGGAAACGCGGTGAGGGCTTCCACCAGATGCTCTCCACCCTCGACAACGGACGCCTCGCAATCGCGGCAATGGGCCTGGGCGGGGCGCAGGGCGCCTACGAGCTGGCCCTGAAGTACGCGAAGGAGCGCCGGCAGTTCGGCCAGCCGATATCCACCTTCCAGGTGAACGCTTTCAAGCTGGCGAACATGGCGACGCAGATAGAGGCGGCGCGCAATTTATTATACAAGGCCTGCAAGCTCAAGGACGCGAAGCTGCCGTTTTCCAAGCACGCCGCCATGGCGAAGCTCTACTGCTCCGAGGTTATGGGCAAGGTTGTCGACGAGGCTGTGCAGATCCACGGCGGCTACGGCCTGATGAAGGAGTACAACGTGGAGCGCTTCTATCGCGACTACAAGCTCCTCACCATCGGCGAGGGGACGTCGGAGATACAACGGATCGTCATCTCGCGGCAGATAGGCTGCTACGAGTGAGATACCGGACATCGTGATTGAAGAACCCGCCCCGGGCAAGGGCGGGTTTTTTTATCGTCCCCCTGTAAAATCAACCGCGGAAGCCGGGAAGGATGCGCGGACCGGCAGGTAATGCCGCTTCCCGTCGGTATTCTTCTGGACAGCAGCCGGTACTTGATGTATTTTACTATTGGAAAGACATGCATCCCATATGAAGAAACCAGGGGAGGGCGTTATGAAAAAAATATTTTTCGCGCTGAACGCGGTGATACTTGCGGCGGGTGCCGTATGGTGTTTCGGTGTCTGGAACGGCCTGCCCGACAGGATACCCGTCCACTTCGGCTTCGACGGACAGCCGGACCGGTGGACCGGAAAAGGGGGCGAGCTTATCGTCCTCATGCTCATGCCCTTCTTCATGTCGGCGCTGCTCTACGGCCTTACGGCGCTCGCGAGGAAGTACACGGGGCTCCTGAACGTGCCTGATAAGGAAAAGCTCCTCGCGCTGCCGGCTGAAAAGCAGGAGCCGTTCTGGCAGATGCTCTGGGAGTTCATGGCGGCGCTCTCCGTGACGCTGAGCCTGCTCTTTTTTTCATTGGTATATTCAGTGGCACAGGTGGCGCGGGGCGCGGCCAGTGGCCTTTCCTGGATCTTTCTCGCGGCAATTAGCCTCATGTTCCTGTGCATCATCGTGTATATCGTGCGCCTCAGGAGGGCCTTGAAGGCGTGCATCGGGTGATGCACCTGAAAATAGCGGCAGTCAGGGATGGATCTTGATGAATTCGGAAGGATGCAGGGCGGTTTTCGGGAATGCTTTCAGAACCGCCTTGTCTGTGGTAACCAGGGGAACGTGCAGGCTTTCGGCAAGCGCGACAAACTCGCAGTCATAGGCCGTACACCCGCTCACGGCGGCCAACTCCATTACATGGGCCGATGAAACGACGTGCTCATTGCCATGGAGCATGTTTTTCGCCTCTCGCATTATCTCGACGGCAATCTCAAGCGGAATTATTTTTTTCCCGACATACATCATCAGGACGCTTCGCAATTCGCTTCTCCAGAGGATGGGGGATGCCCACTTCGGATCAATGCCGACTACCTGCTCGGCAAGCTGCGTATGCTCACCCTTCAGGTACAGGTACGCTATAAGGTTCGTATCGACAACGATCATTTACGTCCCTTTTTCTTCGCCGTATTCAACTCGTTCTCCTTTAGGTGATAATGCGATGTCCTTTCGCGGATGAGTGCCGCGCCCCGCAGGATGTCGTCCGCTTTCATGGCTCCGCTTTCCAGCACCGTCTCAATGCAGATGATGATTTCGCTGTTGATGCTCCGGCGGTGGTCCCGGGCTGATTTCCGAAGCTTTTCGTAGAGTCCGGGGGGGATGTTCTTTACTGTTATCGCGGGCATGGTTATAGCTCCATGGTTCCATTATGATATCAATATGGTATAATAAAGAAACCATGTCAAGAAGAATATTCGGGAAAATTATCGTGCGCGCGGGACCCCGGTTTTTTACTTTACGATAACGTGTCTTTCCTGGCTAGTGTGAGATACGCAACGGTTATATCACCCCCCTCCCCGGAGGCCTTCCATGGGATTCAACTGCGGCATCATAGGACTTCCCAACGTGGGAAAATCGACCATTTTCAACGCGCTGTCCGGCGCCCACGCCATGATGGCCAACTACCCGTTCTGCACCATCGAGCCGAACAAGGGGATCGTCCCGGTGCCCGACGCGCGCTTGCTGGAGGTCGCCGCGTTGCTGAAAAAAGAAAAACCGATCCCCACGAAGATCGAGTTCATCGACGTGGCGGGATTGGTGAAGGGCGCGTCGAAGGGCGAGGGGTTGGGCAACAAGTTCCTGGGACACATCCGCGACGTGGACGCCGTCGCCCAGGTGGTGCGCTGCTTCCATCACGACGACGTGGTGCACGTGGAAGGCGCCGTGGATCCCCTGCGCGACATCGGGATCGTGAACACGGAGCTCCTGCTCGCGGACCTGGAGCTCATCTCCCGCGCGCGGGAGAAGATCATCAAGCTCGCGAACTCCGGGGACAAGGCGGCGCGGCACCGGCTGGAGCTCCTGGAACGGATGATGGCGCACCTGGACGGCGGCGCGATGCTGCGCACCATGCTCGTCACCGAGGAGGAGTCCGCGCTGGTCCGGGAGTACGGGCTCATCACCGTGAAGCCGATGATGTACTGCGCGAACCTGGGCGAGGGCGGCGACGGGGCTCCCGAGGCGGAAAAGGTCGCGGAGGCCGCGGCCGCGGACGGGGCTTCTTTTATATCGATAGCCGGCAAGCTCGAGGAGGAGATATCGGAGCTGTCCGTCGAGGAGAAGAGCGAGTTCCTGTCGTCCATGGGCCTGGCGGAATCGGGCCTGGACCGGATGATCAGGACCGCGTACGAAATGCTGGGCCTCATCACCTACTACACGGCGGCCACCGAGCTCCAGGCCTGGACGGTGAGGAAGGGAACCACGGCGGCGAAGGCCGCCGGGAAGATCCACACCGATTTCGAGCGGGGCTTCATCCGCGCCGAGGTGTTCAACTGCCGCGACCTTGCCGCGGCGGGCTCCGAGCATGCGGTGAAGGAGAAGGGGCACCTGCGCTCAGAGGGGAAGGAGTACGTGGTTGAGGAGGGCGATATCGTCCGCTACCTGTTCAACGTGTGAATGCTCCGCACGCACGGGGAAGGCGCGCAAACGTTTGCGCGCCTTCCCCGTGATGATAAATATGGTTTGACTTCTCCCGTTTTCCCCTGTAGCCTGAAGCCGCTTCATTCCGATAATAACATGAAGCATACTATCTGGAGCTCGTTGGGACTGCATGGATCTTGCGAGGGCGGCATGGAAGGTCTTATCCGTGAGGCGGAGCGAGCTTCGCTTCACGCTGCCCCTGTTTTTGCTCTACCTGCTCTCGGGCTCCTTCTACGCAGTGGGCCAGATTTACACCGAGACGATGTTCCTCAAGGCCTACGGCGCCAGCGGCCTCTCCCGCTTTTTCGTCTACAACGGCATCGCCCTCATGGTGGCCGGCGTCCTCTACAAC
>JAGODF010000386.1 GCA_017998375.1 Spirochaetota bacterium | reverse complement strand
GCCTTGATCCGGTCGGTGATGTCCATGAGCGAGGCGACGCGGAGCTTCGTCCCCGGGATCATGTCGATGGTCATGAAGATGTGGAGGATATCGCCCCGCTTCGTGACGATCCGGAACTCGTGGTGCCGGGGCGCCTTCCGCGGCGCTCGGCTGCGCAGCCGGTGCGAGCGCAGCAGCCGGTCCAGGTCCTCCTTCACCACGAACTCGGTCCAGCTTCGCCTGCCCTCGATTTCCTTCTTGGAGTACCCCATGCGCGTCGCGAAATCGGAGTTCACCATGGTGATGACGGTGTTTTCATCGAACACGATGCTGATGGTGCCGGTGTTTACGAAGATGCTGCGGTACTTCTTCTCGGATTCTTCCAGCTCGATGAGCCGCTTCTTGAGCTTCGCGCACCGCTTCTCGTTGCCGGCGACGCGCGCGCGAAGCCGGCGGTTTTCCGTGAGGAGGTCCTGCTTTGATGGTTCTTTCTTTTTCATGGACGCATTGTGCCGGGGATCGATGGATTTTCCATGGCAAACAATGCGTGATAATCTGGGAAAAGGCAATCATTATTTCACGGAGCGGGTACCGCGAGCGTCGCGCACTGCCGGCAACGCCCGTTACGGAACACGGCCCGGCTCATGGAAATTGATTGCTATTTCTACAATCCATCGTTATCTTATCTTACAATTCGACTGCCACATCGAATTCTTGAACGCCCCTACGGTAAAAACATTTCCGCCGGCGGAAGAGGGAGAAAGTTACCAATGAAAACAGCTGTCTTTTTGCTTATCATCATGCTCACCGGCTGCATCACCACCGCGTACAAGCGCTCCAACGACGAGTACCGCCACGTCTACCGGGAATTCAACAGGGATTTCAGATCCGGCACCAAGGTGTTCCCGGGGGTGTACGGCGGGGTGCGTGATATCGACGGCGGGAAATACCACCTGCTCCAGTTCGACGGTCTCCTGATGGGCGCGGGCCGCCACCTGGACGTGATGCTCCCGCTGGAGGGCAGGAAGACCCGAACGGAGGAGCCCGGGCCCGACGGGCGTTTTCACGAAACGGACCGCATCATCATCCGTCCGGGCACTATCACTTTCAGGGAATCTTCCGCGGCCATCACCGGGACCCTGCCTGCGTACTTGATTTTCCAGCGTAGTTCATCGAGCGACATGGACGCTTTCTACGCCCTCTTTAACCAGAAGGCCGGCCAGGAATCCGATCCCGTCTCCATCATGAAACAGCATTTCAAGTACGATATCGCCGATCCGAAGTATCCGCTGGCGCTGGTGAAGCTAGATTTCACGCTCAACTACAGCTATTCCGCCCGCTCCCTGGTCTGGGAGAAGAACGCGTCCGGGAAAACGGCCGTCGCATGCGAGGGTGTCGATATTGACAAATACGACGGCCCGCGGTTCTCAGTGGAGTGGAAGGAAAGGAGCAAAATGGTGTACGGCCTCAAGCAGGCGGGATACGCCGGTACCGTCATCGCCGACGTGGTGACCTCACCGGTGCAACTTGTCCTGCTGCTGCTGGGTGGACTCGCGGGACCGGGTGTGCGATAAGCAACTGCATTATCTCACGCTGGAAAAGGCAAAAGTAACCACAGAGACGCAGAGGCACAGAGGGTTAAGACAACGGCAATGTCTCACGCGGAGACGCGGAGATCGCGGAGAGAGTCGAAGACAATCACGGAGACACCGGAAAAAAATTATTAATTACTTCACCAGGTTGATGAACGCCTTCACGGCGATGTAGAGCAGGTTCGCCAGGATCAGGCCTATCAGGAACACGTTGCCGGCGCCGGTGTTGCGCAGGAACGACCAGATCCTGAAATCGTGGCCCAGCACCATCGTCACCCAGAAGATATTGATGAAGAAAATCCCCGACGCGATGACCAGCGTCCGGTCGTTCCACCGCGCGCTGGTGGCGATAAGCGCGATCCCCACCGCCAGCACGATGAACTGCATCACATACGGCACGATACCCTGCGGCGTCTGCATATCGACCTCCCTACCCCACGTTGTTGAGAAAGAGCCTCCCCTGCCGGTAAAACCGGTCGCAGAGGAGGCAGCGCGCGTCTTCGGTGCCGGCACTGCCGTCCGGTCCGATCCGTTTCAGTATCTCGCCGTCGCAGTGCATGCACTTTTCGATGTCGCTTTCGTACTCGCTGATGTCTCGATCATCCATCCGAATACCTCACTCGATGACAACACGAGCGCCGTCGCGCAGCGCGTACTGCGCAGTCTTGATCATCCGCACGGCGCACAGCTCCCGCGCGCCAAGCCCGGTGAGCGAGGTGACCGCCTGGTCGATGCGGATCGCTTCCGCAGACCCCACCTTCAGAAGCAGGATGATATCATCCCCCTCCTCCGAAAAGCCGAGCACCGCCTCCGCGAACGTCACTTCCTTCGCGCCCTTCTTCGTCTCCTTGTGGAGCTGCCGCCGCTCGCCGAGCCCGCGCAGGAGCGCCGCGCGCACATCAACGCCGGTGTCCGTTACCCGGTACGACGCGGCCGCCGTGACCGCCATGATGGAGTCCTTCTCCGGCGGCGCGAGCTCCCGACAGCGCAGCGCGCGGACGCCCTCAGGAAGATGGCGGTTCAGACCGGCAACGATATCGTCCGGATTCACGGCATCCCAGAGGTCGAGGTCGATAAGCTCGCTTTGGCTCTCGACGCCCAGCGGCAGGGGAAAGCCCGCCGAGAGCCGCTCCCGCTTGTTGAACCCCTGCGTGAACGAAACCGGCACGCCCGCCATGCGCAGCGCGCGCTTCACCACCTCGATGAAATCGAGGTGGGGGATGTAGCGCGCGTCCCCCTCCTTTGAAAGGGCCAGCCGCGCGCGCGACTTCACCTCGTAGCGCCGGGTGAAGTCGTCCAGCGCCGCCTTGATCGCGTCTTCGGAAAGCGTGCCGCGCGTCCGCGACGGAAGCTTCAGATTCGACGCCCGGTGCGCACCCCGCGCTTCCACCATCTTCTCGAAACCGGTCTCGACCACGCGCCAGGGAAGCGCTTCCTCCGCGGTGCGCGCGGCGAGATACCTCTTCCAGTCCGGCACCATCTTTTCAAGATTTTGTTCCCAGGCCACGAAACGGAAGTGCTCCGTCCAGGAATCGAAGCGGCAGCCGTCGTTATAACAGGCGAGTATCACCCCGCCGAGCTTTACGTCGCCGCGCGCGAGCACTCCTTCAAGGACCGACGCGTTCACGTCGTGGCTCTTGATCTTCACCGCCTTCGGTGCCTCCCGGCGCAGGCGGCGCACCGTCTCCAGCAGGTAGTCGCGGTCGCGCATCGCCGCGCGCTGGAACGGCGTGTGCGGCTTGGGCACGAACGGCGACACGGTGACGTTGATTTCCAGCCGCTTCCTGGTGATATAGACGAGCTCTTTCAGGAGGGTGATGATATCGCCCGCCTCGTCGGCGCCCTCCGAGCCGGGAAGGCCGATCATGAAATAGAGCTTCCCCAGCTTCCATCCCTTTTCCTGGACCTGGCGCACGATCTCCTTGCGATCGTCCAGCGATAGCCG